>CAUTTK010000021.1:0-20066 GCA_963541475.1 uncultured Streptococcus sp.
GAGGATTGCGACCAGGACTAAGCAAGCAACTTTCAGTCACAAGAATGGTTCCTTGGCCATCGCTATGGATTGCTCCGCCTTCCAGTACAAAAGGTTTGGCATCATAGACAGGTATATCCAAAGCCTCAGCAAAACGACTGGCTACTTGGTTATCATCTTCATAGTCTTGGTAGAGACCATCTACAACTCCACCCCAAGCATTGAAAGACCAATCCACGGCTAATTTCTGGCCTTCATCATTGACAAGAATAGTCGGACCTGTATCACGCGCCCAAGCATCATTGGTGGGAATGTCTAGATAAATAACGCTATCTCCAAGGTAGTCTTGGGCTTCAGATAGATAGTCTTGCTCCACCAAGAGATAAACTTTTTCACCTTCTGCTATAGTCTTGATAATCTGGCTAAAAGCTGCTTTAGCAGCCTTTCCTTGAAAGGGCCATGAACCTGGTCGAGTCGGCCACATCATGAGGGTACCATGATGGGGTTCGTACTCTGCTGGCATGCGATAGCCTAATTTTTTGGGACTATCCATCATGATAATCTCCCTTTAAAGTCTTGATAGCCGAAGGCTTTGACCAAGCTGCAGTCTCCCTGCTCATCCATAAGATAGAGACTAGGCAAGCCAATACCATTAAAGGTATTATTTTTGACAAATGAATAAATGGCCATGTCTTCGAAATAAAGTCTATCACCGATTTGGACTGGATTTTCAAAGCTATAATCACCAATTACATCGCCCGTCAGACAAGTATTGGAAGAAAGTCTGTAGGTATGGGCTTTTTCCTGTGCCTCAAAGCCATTTCTCAAAGGTGGACGATAGGGCATTTCAAGTACATCCGGCATATGGCAGGTCGCAGAGGCGTCTAAAACCAAGATCTCCATACCGTTTTCGACAATATCTAATACCTCGGTTGCTAGATAACCCGCATTGAGCGCAATGGCTTCACCCGGCTCGATATAGACTTCAAGATTGTAAGTTTCTCGGATACGCTTGATCTCAGAAATCAGCAAATCTACATCATAGTCCTCTCTTGTAATGTGATGTCCGCCCCCCATATTGAGCCATTTGACCTCATGTAAGTAGGGACCAAACTGCTCTTCTACAGCTTTCAAAGTTGTCTCTAAATCATCTGAACCTTGCTCGCAAAGGGTATGAAAATGAAGACCGTCAACCAAATCTAGCAAATCACTCGGAATCTTGTCTAGAGTAACTCCGAAACGGGATCCGGGGGCGCAAGGATCATAGAGCGCGTGGTCACCCTGAGTTGAACACTGAGGGTTGAGACGTAAACCGACACTGATACCAGCATCCCGACAACGGGCCCCATGTTTACGCAACTGTCTCTCTGAGTTAAAGACGATATGGTCCGTTATCTCCAGCAATTCCTCCAAGTCTGCAGCCTTGAAAGCAGGCGCAAATACATGGACTTCACCAGGAAACTCTTCCCTTGCCAATTTGGCCTCATAGAGTCCACTAGCTGTCGTACCAGATAGATACTGACTAATCAAGGGATAGGTTTTGTAGAGGGAATAAGCCTTCTGGGCAAGTAAAACCTTGCAACCAGCTTCTTCTTGAACATATTGTAGGATACGGCAATTGGTTTCTAACTTGGCCAAGTCAATGACATAGGCTGGTGTTGGTACTTGTTCTAGCTTCATTAGTCCACCATTTGTGGATTTTCAACCACAACCCATGGCAAACCATACTCATTCAAAGCTTCCATGAATGGATCTGGATCCAACTCTTCAAGGTTATACACTCCAGCTTGTTTCCAAGTACCGTTCATAACTAATTTTGTACCAATCATGGCTGGAACGCCAGTCGTGTAAGAAATGGCTTGCGAACCAACTTCTGCGTAACATTCCTGATGATCGCAGACATTGTAGATGTAGATGGTCTTTTCAACACCATCCTTAACACCTGTAAAGATACAACCGATATTGGTTTTACCAACAGTGCGTGGGCCAAGGCTGGCAGGATCTGGAAGTAAGGCTTTTAAGAATTGGATTGGTACAATTTCTTGTCCGTTAAAGTTAATCGAATCCGTACGAAGGAGCCCAACATTTTCAAGACATTTCATGTGCGTTAGATAAGATTGACCAAAAGTCATAAAGAAACGAATCCGTTTGACACCTGGAATGTTCTTGGCCAATGATTCAATTTCTTCATGGTGGAGAAGATACATGTCTTTTTGTCCAACCTGAGGGAAATCGTACTCACGCTTGATAGACATAGCTTCGACTTCGACCCATTTTCCATCTTCCCAGTAAGAACCTGGCGCAGAAACCTCACGGAGATTAATTTCTGGGTTAAAGTTGGTTGCAAATGGATAACCGTGGTCACCACCATTACAGTCTAAAATGTCGATATAATGGATTTCATCAAAATAGTGTTTGAGGGCGTAAGCAGAAAAGACACTAGTCACACCTGGGTCAAAACCAGAACCAAGAAGAGCAGTCAAGCCTGCTTCTTTGAATTTCTCTTGATAAGCCCACTGCCATGAGTAGTCAAAGTAAGCTGTAAAACCAAGTTCCTTACAGCGTTTTTCATAGATAGCACGCCACTCAGGGTCTTCTGTATCCTCAGCCTCGTAGTTGGCAGTATCGATATAGTGGACACCTGTTGCCAAACAAGCATCCATAATTGTTAAATCTTGATATGGTAAAGCTACGTTCAAAACAGCTTCTGGTTTGTAGCTTTCAATCAGGGCAATCACTTCTTCAACATTATCAGCATCAAGAGCAGCTGTCTTAATTTTTGTCGTAGTTTTGCCTTCTAGCTTCGCCTTCAAGTCATCACATTTTGACTTGGTACGGCTAGCAATCATAATTTCTGTAAAGGTTTCGCTATCTTGACAAATCTTTGAAATAGCAACTTGGGCAACGCCCCCACATCCAATAACTAATAAACGACTCATTTTTTTCCTTCCTCTTCTTCTAAAATGTCCTCAACATACTTGGGCAACATAAAGGCCCCTACGTGTAAGTTTGCAGTGTAGTATTCTGTGAAAAGCTGGCGTTTTTTCCAGCCTTCCTTGTCAAAATCTTTGATAGGGTGGTATTTTTTCGATGCAAATCCAAACAACCAATAACCAGCAGGGCTAGTTGGGATGTGGGCCTGATAGACCCGACTGATTGGAAAGGCTTGATTGACCTTACGGTGCATACTTCGGCAAGCCGACTCATCTTCGTCAAAGAAGGGACTACCATGCTGGTAAATCATGATACCGTCTTCTTTCAAGGCTCTGTAACTATTTCCGTAAAATTCCTTGGTAAAGAGCCCTTCCGTATGTCCAAATGGATCTGTCGCATCGTTGATAATGATATCGTAATCATCTTCACAGTTTCGCAAAAAGCGTAGCCCATTTTGATAGTAAATGGTAACACGAGGATCATCTAGCCCCGCAGCAAAGTCTGGGAAATACTCACGACAGACCTCGACCAACATCTCATCTGGTTCCACAATATCGATTTGTTCCAATTCTGGATACAGTGTCAAAACTTGGGCGACACCGCCGTCGCCACCTCCTATTACCAAGACTTTCTTGGGATTTGGGTGGACAGCCATGGGAACGTGGACAGTCATTTCATTGTAGACAAAATCATCCGCATCTGAGAACAAAACATGCCCGTTTAAAATCAAAATCTTTCCAAAAGCTGGTGTATCCAAGACTTCGATATCCTGCCATTCACTTTTACCAGCGTAGAGTTGCTTAGCTGTTCTCAGGGACAATTTCACATCTGGAGTATGAACTTCAGAAAACCATAAATCCATCTAGTTCTCCTTTCTCTTAATAACGTTGATGTGATTGACCTCTGGATCTTCCGTCCCTTGGAGGGAGCAACCACGTTCCTTGGCAAATTGGATATAGTCGACAATTTCTCGTGTAATGCGTTCTCCAGGAGCCAAGATAGGAATTCCTGGTGGATAACACATAACAAACTCACCGCATACTTCTCCAGCAGCATCAGCCAAGGTCAAACTTTTTCTCTCGGAATAGAAGGCTTCTTGTGGAGACAGCACCAACTCAGGCTGAATATATTCTCCAGCTATTAAGTCTTTTCCATCTCTTGAGTAGAGTCTCTTGATATCCGCCAAAGCACCGACCAGACGCTCGATGTCTTGGATACGGTCGCCAATGGAAATATAGGCCAAGATATTGCCAATATCCCCAAACTCAATCTGAATGTCGTATTCGTCTCGTAGGAGGTCATAAACCTCGATACCTGTTAAGCCAATACCCTGAGTGTAAACAGACAACTTGGTCACGTCAAAATCACAGACCGACACATCGTCTATTAACTCTTTTGAGTAGGCATAGTAACCGCCAATGGCATTGATTTCACGGCGAGCATACTCAGACAGTTCAATGACCTTTTCAAACGACTCTTTTCCACGAAGAGCCAAGTTGCGACGTGAAATATCCAAACTAGCCATCAACAAGTAAGAGGCAGATGTTGACTGGGTAAGATTGATAATCTGACGAACGTACTCAGGATTCATCTGCTCCCCGATTAAAAGAAGTGAACTTTGGGTCAAACTCCCACCAGACTTATGCATGGAAACTGCTGCCATATCAGCCCCTGCATCCATAGCAGAAATTGGAAGTTTATCAGTGAAATGCAAATGCGCTCCGTGGGCTTCATCTACTAAAACCATCATGCCAGCTTCATGAGCTATTTCTGTCAATCCCTTTAGGTCTGAACAGATTCCGTAGTAAGTAGGATTGTTAATCAAAATGGCCTTAGCATCTGGATGGTCCTTTATGGCCTGGGCTACTCGGTCATTTTCAAGACCTAAAGCGATACCAATCTTAGGATCCACACTCATCTCGATATAGATGGGAATAGCACCACATAGAACCAGCGCATTGATAGCAGATTTATGGACATTTCGTGGCAGAATAATCTTATCTCCAGCCTTGCAGGTGGAAAGAATCATAGTCTGCACCGATGAAGTTGTTCCCCCAATCATGAGAAAAGCATGGCTAGCTCCAAAAGCATCTGCAGCCAGCTCCTCTGCATCCCGAATAATCGAAATGGGGTGACCAAGATTATCCAAGGGTTTCATAGAATTGACATCAATGCCAACACATTTTTCACCTAAGAGTTCGACAAGTTCTGGATTTCCCCGTCCACGCTTGTGACCTGGAACATCAAAGGGAACAATCCGTTTCTTGCGTAGCTTGACCAAGGCCTCATAAATTGGGGCTTGGTTTTGATCTAACTCTTTCAAGACATACTCCTTTCCATATTTTTAGAACCTCACCATAAATAAGGAACTAAAGGTTGACTCATGAAAAAAGAGCAGGTTTTCACCTGCTCTGCAATCTTCTGACGTTTTTATGTTTGTTTCTGTTGAGTATGTCTGTTCCTGATGTTTCCTAACTCTCTAGTAGCAAATATTACGTACTTTATTGATCGTTTCACAAGATGACGTGTGCTTTCACCACACTAAAAATTTATGAATTAGGACAAGTGTCCTAACATCAACTTATAAAAGTAGGCTTTTAACCCTATCAATAATGTGGTTTTTCAACCACGCTTCGGCATTCAACCCTGCCTGTCCGTAGGCATTTTTTACTCGGGTTTATATTTGCTAGAAAACATCATCTCATTTTCTAAGCTTTATTACTGTATCATATTTTTAAGAACTTGTAAAGTATTTTTTGATAAAAAACAAAAATATGTTCGTAAACTCTTTGATTTATGTAAATAATATTAATAAATATTTTCTTGTAAACGATTATAAAGTGAACGAAATTATAATGGTCTTTAATTTAAAATTCTTTTATGCCATTCTATACTCTTTCCATTCTGTGTTTGATAGATTAGACAAGATGACGACATTTTTACATTATTAAAATCGTGCAACTTTTTTCAGATAGTTTTAAAAGATTGATTTCCTTATATTTTTCCTTTATACTGGATAAAAGGAGAATAATATGTCAGAAACAAATCACGAAATTGATTCAAATTTTGCAGGTCGTTTAAATATCCTGCGTGCGGGCGTTCTTGGTGCCAATGATGGGATTATTTCCATTGCTGGTGTGGTTATCGGGGTTGCCAGTGCCACGACCAATATCTGGATTATCTTTTTATCAGGCTTTGCAGCTATCTTAGCTGGTGCCTTTTCTATGGCTGGTGGAGAATATGTGTCCGTTTCAACTCAAAAAGATACCGAGGAAGCAGCCGTTGCGCGTGAGCAAGTCTTGCTAGACCAAGATATGGAACTAGCCAAAAAGTCCCTCTATGCTGCCTATATTCAAAACGGAGAATGTGAAACCTCTGCCCAACTCTTGACCAATAAGGCCTTTCTTAAAAATCCACTCAAGGCTTTGGTAGAGGAAAAATACGGGATTGAGTATGAAGAGTTTACCAATCCTTGGCACGCTGCCATTTCTAGCTTTGTTGCTTTTTTCCTTGGAAGTTTGCCTCCAATGCTCTCAGTGACCATTTTCCCAAGTGACTACCGCATCCCTGCTACTGTCCTTATCGTCGGTGTGGCCCTTCTTCTCACTGGATACACAAGCGCCAAACTTGGAAAAGCCCCAACCAAAACAGCTATGATTCGAAACCTAGCTATTGGTCTCTTGACCATGGGCGTTACCTTCTTGCTTGGACAACTTTTCAGCATTTAATACTCTTCGAAAATCTCTTCAAACCACGTCAGCGTTGCCTTGCCGTATATATGGTTACTGACTTCGTCAGTTCTATCTGCAACCTCAAAACAGTGTTTTGAGCTGACTTCGTCAGTTCTATCTACAACCTCAAAGCAGTGCTTTGAGCAACCTGCGGCTAGCTTCCTAGTTTGCTCTTTGATTTTCATTGAGTATAAAATACAAGAAATACCTCGATTTTGAAGTCGAGGTATCTTTTTTACATTTGCACAATCTTGCGATAGCTTCTTGAAGTAATCATGAAAATCAGCACATAGGCGATAAGGAAGATAGCGCAAATAGACAAGGTCACGATCAACATCATAGTCGTATCCAGTACACCAATCACTTTTAGAATCAGACTAAGCATATGATAGGCAAAGGCTAGATGTATGAAGGCAAAGAGCAAAGGAAGGAAGAAAACAGTTAAAACCTGTTTGTTGATGGTTTGCTTGATTTGCTTTTGATCTAAACCGACTTTCTGCAAGATAATAAAGCGTTCACGGTCTTCATAGCCTTCAGAAATTTGTTTGTAGTAGATGACCAGAACAGTTCCGACCATAAAGATAATGGATAGGAAAATACCAATAAAGAAGACACCGCCAAAGAGGACACTCATTTGAGCACCAGCATCTGCTAGAGTGCTACCATACACATAGTTACCTTCAGTGTTTAATTGAGCATTAAACTTTTGTAAGTATTTTTCATATTCTTCAGCGACTTTGAGTTGCTCTTCTTCACTGATACTTACATTCATACCACCGTAAAACTGATTATAGATATCCGAATCTGGGAATTGGTCCAAAAAGGCTTGTAAATTAGGTACAACAAGGTAATTGTAATCAGAAGTCAAAATATTAAACTGATTTGGGACATGGTTCACAATGAAATCTTTAGTAAATTCTTCTTTTACAGAAAATTGATGATCGTTTAGAGTTAGAGCTTTCTGTTCTTTAACTCCCTCATTCTTGGCAAAGAGTCCAACCTCATTTCCTGATAGAGAAAGTTTTTGACCAGTCATATTTTCATAATCTTTTTGGTCAAATACCATAAAAATTGTTTTGACTTGGACACGGTTTTGTCCTTTTTCAAAAATGGTTAACTTGCTACCTTCTTGGTTTGCAACACCAAAGTAAGCGTAACGAAGAACTTCTTTTTCTTTGATATTATAACCTTTGTCACTTGCAAACTGGCTCAAGAGTTTGTCCAAATCTTCTTTTTCAACATTTTGTCCAGTAATCCCAAAATCATGCGGATTTAGAACTTTTTTAAAGCTTTCTGAGGCATTGAAAATACTAGTAGCTGCTGACATGGTTACCAAAACCATTGTTGACAAAATTGCGATAGTTGCTAGTCCAACCGCATTTTTCTTCATACGGAAAATCAAGTTGGACACTGAGATAAGGTTATTTGGTTGGTAATAGTATTTCTTATTTTTCTTTAATATTTGAAGGAAAACGGTAATCCCTGCATTAAACAATAGATAAGTACCAAAGATAACCAGCAAAACAGCTAGGAAAAAAGTTATTAGAGCTGTAAGGGGATCTTTTACAGTAACCGCAAGATAATATCCACCACCTAAACTAATCACACCAAGAATAGTTTGGAGAGATAGGAAACGACCTTTTTTCTCACCGCTAGCTTTCTCACGTGAGAGCTGGAGGGCATTCATACGGGAGATTCGAAGAGCATTCAGGAACATGAGACCTAGGAAAATCAAACCGAAGACAAGAAGTACTGTAATGACAACTTTCATCTGGAAGGTAGCGACCAGCTCAACCTTCAATTTCATCAGTTTGAGCAAGAAAGCAAAAATCAACTTGTCAAATAAGGCTCCAATACCGATACCTGCACCAACGGTTAGAATTCCAAATAGAACCAACTCCTTAAAGGTCATACTGATCAGGTGACGTTTCTCCAATCCCAACATGCCATAAATCCCCAGTTCCTTGGAACGGTTCTTCATGACAAAACTATTGGCATAAAGGACAATAATAGCTGACGCAAGGGTGACGACAAACATACCAAATCCAAGTGTTGTTTGGATGGTTTCTCCTCCACGAATTTCTGCAATCTTGGGATTGAAGGTCAGGGAGTAAAAGAGATAGGTGACAGTGACTGCCAAGAGAACAGCTAGCGCAAAAGGATAGTAGAGTTTGCGGTTTTTAATCAAGTTCGATACCGCTAACTTATTGGTTAATCGAAACATACTAATTCACCTCGCTTGCCATGACAGTCAAGGTATCAGAGATTTCTTGGAACATCTGACGCTCTGTCTTCTCTCCACGGTAGATTTGGTTGTAAAGAATGCCGTCTTTGATAAAGAGTACACGTTTGGCCCTGCTGGCTGCTGCCGTTGAGTGAGTTACCATGAGAATGGTTTGACCACGCTCATTAATTTCGTCAAAAACATCCAGTAAGGCTGCAGATGACTTGGAATCAAGAGCTCCTGTCGGTTCGTCTGCAAGAAGAATTTCAGGCTCTGTGATGATGGCACGGGCTACTGCTACACGCTGTTTCTGCCCACCTGAAATTTCGTAAGGGTACTTCTCTTGCAATTGGTTAATACCCAGATTCTCAGCTGTCACCACCAATTTTTTCATCATTTCCGTAATAGG
Source organism: uncultured Streptococcus sp. (assembly GCA_963541475.1). GTDB lineage: Bacteria > Bacillota > Bacilli > Lactobacillales > Streptococcaceae > Streptococcus. The sequence continues at coordinate 9,278 of CAUTTK010000021.1, forward strand.
TCTTCTTGACAAGACAAGCGGAAGTAGGATATTGTCTTTAACAGACAGAGTATCTAGTAAGTTAAAATCTTGAAAGACAAAGCCCAACTTTTCACGACGGAAGCTAGAAGCCTGTGAATTTTTAATGGTTGCGGTGTCTGTTCCATTCAGGTAAACCTGACCACGACTTGGTTTATCCAGCATAGCTAGAATATTGAGAAGAGTTGATTTACCAGAACCAGACTCACCCATGATGGCAACGTAGTCACCTTTTTCCACGGTAAAGTGAATATCCTTGAGGGCTTCTACTTGGTTGCCCTGAAAACGAGTTTTATAAATTTTTTGAACGTGTTTTACATCTAAAAGTGTCATGAGAATCTCCTTTCTTAATATCCCATCAAATGAAATGTTGCTTGCATCATAGCGCATCCCAGCTGAACACGCTCGATATCTTTGTGGTTTGGTTTTCTTGTTTTCTTATGTAAGGTTTGTTTCATGATGTTACTCCTTTGTTCTTTATGAGTCTAGTTTACATCAAAAAAAGACCGCTTGCCATAACCTAACCTTACAAAAGAGACTTTAATCTTACATTTTTGTAAGATTGGGGGAAATGTAGATATTTTATTAAAAATATTTTACCATAAAAAGAAAGTAAGAAGAAAACCCTTGCGGATACAAGGGTTCAAAAATTTTAAAATAGATTAGTCGAATTCATAGACTAACAGTAAAATAACTGTTTCTACCTCACCAAAACCATCCTTCATTATCGTCAATGACTTGGGCTTCTTTGCGTTTGCGTGGGCCTGTTCCATACATTTCTGCTTCGATTTCTTCCTTGGTTGGCATGACAGAAGCTAGGATGATATAGATAATCACGCCAAGTCCAAAGTTTGCGACTGTAAAAATGGCAAACAAGAAACGAACAAGGGTAACATCAAAGTTCCACTTGTCTGACAGACCTGCCAGAACTCCTGAAATCATGCGATTTCGTCTCATTTTATAAAATTTACTATTCATGGTATTTCCTCTCTACTAGGTTAGACTTATACTCTTCGAAAATCAAATTCAAACTGCGTCAGCTTCACCTTGCCGTACTCAAGTACAGCCTGTGGCTAGCTTCCTAGTTTGCTCTTTGATTTTCATTGAGTATTAGTATATCACGGGTAGGCTCAGCTTTCATCAGTCCTCAGGCTGATTTACTAGTAGTAACTTTCCTCGACAAACTCCACAGCGATAGCGTTTGGTATCAATCCTTCGCTTGCGCTGATAAGTTTGCTGGCAGGATTGGCAACGATAGAGCTTGATTGGCTTGGAGTTGCTATTGGGCAAGGTTGGCACAAAGCGTAATCCATCCACTGCTTTCAAAAGTTCCTTAAAATCCCGATCCTTGTGTTGATAGCCCTTCCCTTGAAAATAGAGGTGATAGTGACAGAGTTCATGGCGGACAATTTTTCTAAAAACATCCAAACCCAGTTCCTGATAAACCTTGGGATTAAAATCCAAATGCCCATCTTTGGGGAAAAATCGCCCACCTGTCGAACGTAGACGAGAATTCCACTGGGCTTGATGGATAAAAGATCTTCCGAAGTCTTCTAACGAAACCTGCTTGACGTAATCAGTCAGTTTCATTTGGAGCGAGGAGCGACAGATTGACTTTTTCACGTTCAGTATCGATTTTCTTAACCCAAACTGTTACCAAATCTCCAACTGACACCACTTGGCTAGGATGTTTGATAAACTTGCGACTCATGTGCGAAATATGAATCAAACCGTCCTCATGAATCCCGATATCAACAAAAGCACCGAAGTCAACGACATTACGCACTACTCCTTCTAGCTTTTGCCCAACCACTAAGTCCTTGATATCTAGGACATCTTGGCGAAGCACAGGTGCGTCAAAGGAATCACGGAAATCTCGACCTGGTTTGAGAAGGTCGGCAATAATATCTTTAAGAGTTTCGGGACCAAGGTCTAGCTCTTGCGCCATATCTTTGACTGATAGGGACTTGAGTTTGCTTTGAGCTTCTTCATTCAAGTCTTTGATCTCCAAGCGTTTGAAGAGTTCCTTGACGGCAGCATAGTTTTCTGGGTGAACCCCTGTATTATCAAGGATATTGCTACTTTCTGGAATACGGAGGAAACCAGCAGCCTGTTCAAAAGCCTTGGCTCCCAGACGAGGAACCTTCTTGATTTGGGCGCGTGAAGTGATTTTTCCTTCTTCCTCACGGTATTTGACAATATTTTCAGAAATGGTTTTATTGAGTCCAGCAACATGGGAAAGCAGAGCTGGGCTGGCAGTATTGATATTGACACCGACTTGGTTGACCACGGTATCCACGACAAAGTCCAGACTTTCAGATAGTTTCTTCTGGCTGACATCGTGCTGGTACTGACCAACACCGATTGACTTAGGATCGATTTTGACCAATTCAGCAAGGGGATCTTGCAAACGACGGGCGATAGAGATGGCAGAGCGTTTTTCAACAGTCAAGTCTGGAAATTCCTGACGTGCAAGTTCACTGGCAGAATAGACCGAAGCACCACTTTCATTGACGATAACATAGCTGACTTCTGGAAAATTTTTAAGAACTTCTGCCACAAAGGCTTCACTTTCACGACTAGCCGTTCCATTTCCGATGGCAATAATTTCCACACTGTATTGACCAATCAAGTCTGCTAAATCTTTCTTGGCTTCTTCGATTTGACGAGTTGATGCTGGTTTAACAGGATAAATAACCTGAGTTGTCAGCATTTTTCCTGTTGCATCCACGACAGCTAGCTTGGCACCTGTACGAAAGGCTGGGTCAAATCCAAGAACCACGCGCCCTTTCAGCGGAGCAACCAAGAGGAGATTGCGCAAATTGTCAGAAAAGAGTTGAATAGCTCCTTCTTCTGCCTTTTCAGTTAATTCTGTCCGAATGCGTCGCTCGATAGCTGGCAAGACTTTTTTCTTAACAGATTGCTGAACAACTTCATCAATATAAGCATTTTTCACCTTGAAACGAGCAGCGAAGAAGGCAAGGATACGGTCCGTCGCATGTTCAAAACCGACCTTCAAGACACCTAGCTTCTCCCCACGATTGAGGGCCAAGGTACGATAACCCTGCATATTTCCAACCGTCTCTGAAAAATCATAATAAATCTGAAAAACCTGCTTTTCATCAAGACTTTCATCCTTGACTTGAGAAGTAAGTTTAGAGTGTCTCAACACCTCCTGATAAGTCATGGCGCGCAGTGTCACATCTTCCGATAAGGCTTCGACCAAGATATCAACTGCACCAGCCAAGGCTTCTTTAGCAGTCGCAAATCCTTCACAGACAAACTTCTCAGCTTCTTTCTCTAGGTCAGCTACATTCTGCAAAATCAGGCGAGCAAGAGGAAAGAGTCCAGCTTCACGGGCAATGGTTGCCTTGGTACGACGCTTTTCCTTATAAGGAAGATAGAGTTCTTCAACGTCTGCTAATTTTTCGGCAGCTAGGATAGCCTCTTCCAATTTCTTGGTCAACTTACCTTGCTCTTGAATCTTAGCCAAAACAGCTTCCTTGCGGTCATTGAGATTAGTCAGACTTTTATCCAAGTCAATAATGGCCTTAATCGCCACCTCATCCAGACTACCAGTCATGTCCTTGCGGTAACGCGCGATGAAGGGAATAGTCGCCCCTTCAGCTGTCAAACTTAGAACGGTATCAATTTGCTTTAACGTCACTCCCAAATCCTGGGAGATTTTTTCATATTTTTTATCCATGAATCTATTATACCATAAGCTAAACGTTTCAAATTAGCTCTTACAGTATTTAAAAACAATATGTGGAGAATAGATTTATATTTTATAGTACAATGACTTGTACTTAGAGAGCATTGCCTCCTTTTTTAACCACCCCATGACATCAAAAGTATTTAATGGATCTGGCATAATAGCCAGTTCTGGGACCCGTATTATTGAGAAGGTTGCAATTTAATTCTAATAGTTTACAAAAGGATTAGTGATTAATTTCACTGTTTTTATTTTTGACAATAATGCGCTACGATTCTCCCTCCTTATTCTTCAAGAAAACGCTTTTTTGAACAATAGGGTTGAAATTTTCTGTTTCTAATCGTTCAAAATGCGTGTTTTTGAGAAATAAAAAAACGCAAGCCTGAGCCTGGTGGGGTGTAATCTATTTTGAAATTTTAAATAAAAAAGGAGCATTTAAGCCCCTCCTTTGAAATAACGGACACTTGGCTGGTCGGTGTACCCAGCATCTCAGATACCTTTTTCAAGGTGCGGCAGGAACCTTTCTGCCCTCAAATGTCTTTCGTTAATGTTATTCTAGCACTATCTACTTTTTTTGTCAAGCTTTCTCAATCTACCAGACTTGATACGACTTTGTAACTTGAAATCTTTAAGCGATACATGGTCCGAACATAAAAGAAATCGCCACTTTTATGTAACTCGATGGCAACAAGAATATTATCATCAAATCTTTTAACATATTCAAAACTAGCATCTTTCTCTCGTGGATTGACCCCAACGAAATCTGGATTACTTAGTATAAGTTCCAGATCTCCGATATGATGAATCACATCATTATGATGCCATTTCAACATATGGCTTATTAACCCTTCTTTGTTAACCTTGATATCACTAGCTTCAAGAACAATATTAAAAATTTCTTTTACTTCGTCAGTAACCTGACCGATCTTTTCATGTTCCATCATTTCCTCCGTTATTCCACAACTATTATATCACAATCATAGTGTATATCAGGATATATCAAGCTCTATGATTCGTTAGATACTCAATTTTAACTTTTCCCTTTTCCTCAAAATAATAGTATAATAGAGGTAGAATTTAGAATCGAGGTACACCTATGGCTGTAAAATTTACAAAAACGGACGACTTGGACAAGATGTTTGAAGAGTTTGCGAAACTCCCTGATTTGAAACAAGTCACTTTCCCTGATGACAAAGAGAAAAAAGCCAAAGCAGAAAAGAAAAACTAGATGACTGCTTTCCAACAACTCCCATCTAGTGTGCTTCAGACTGGAGCTATTTTCCTCTCCATTATCATTGAAGCCCTTCCTTTCGTACTGATAGGAAGTATTCTTTCAGGAGTGATTGAAGTCTATATCACTCCTGAAAAAGTTTATCATTTTCTCCCTCGAAATCGTTGGGGGAGAATCTTTTTTGGGACCTTCGTTGGGATACTTTTCCCTTCTTGTGAATGTGGAATAGTCCCCATTATCAATCGTTTTCTGGAAAAGAAGGTTCCCAGTTACACGGCTGTTCCCTTTCTTGTGACAGCACCTGTTATCAATCCCATTGTACTCTTTGCGACCTATTCTGCCTTTGGCAACTCCTTTCACGTTGCCTTGTTACGAGCTCTGGGATCCATTGTTGTAGCTGTGATACTTGGGATTTTTCTAGGATTTTTCTGGCAAGAACCCATTCAAAAAGAAAATCGGTTGACCTGTCATGAGCACGATTTTTCTCATCTGAATCCTGCAAAAAAAGTGTTTCAGGTCTTTGTGCAAGCCATTGATGAATTTTTTGATACGGGACGTTATTTAGTATTTGGCTGCCTCTTTGCTTCTATAATACAGGTCTACGTTCCGACTCGGATTCTGACCTCTATCAGTGCAACCCCTCTTTTTGCCATCCTACTCTTGATGATTTTGGCCTTTCTTCTTTCACTCTGTAGTGAGGCTGATGCTTTTATCGGAGCTTCTCTTCTCTCGAGTTTCGGCTTAGCACCAGTTCTGGCCTTTCTCGTCATTGGTCCAATGCTGGATATCAAAAATATTCTCATGATGAAAAATTACTTGAAAGCACGATTCATCAGTCACTTCATTACGATTGTAACTCTGGTCGTTTTAGTCTATTCTCTCTTGATTGGAGTCATCCTATGATTCGATTTTTAGTTTTAGCTGGCTATTTTGAATTGACCATTTATCTCCATTTGTCAGGCAAATTAAACCAGTACATCAACATGCACTATTCCTATCTAGCCTATATCTCCATGGTGCTTTCATTTATCTTGGCAATCGTTCAATTGTATATCTCGATGAAGCAAGTCAAAACCCACAGTCATCTGAACAACCGATTAGCGAAGGTGACGAGTATTGCTCTTTTGGCTATTCCAATTGTCGTCGGTTTAACTTTCCCAACTGTTAGCTTGGATTCACAAACCGTTTCTGCTAAAGGTTATCATTTCCCCTTATCAGAAGGAACGGATCAAGCCATTCAGACCAGTGAAGGAACGACAAGCCAATATTTGAAACCAGATACCAGTTCTTATTTCTCAAAAACAGCCTATGAAAAGGAAATGAGAACGGCGGCGGATAAATACTTGTCCCAAGATAGCATTCAGATTACGAATGAAAACTATATGGAAGTCATGGAAGCCATCTACGACTATCCAGATGAATTTGAGGGTAAGACAGTTCAGTTTACAGGCTTTGTTTATAATGATCCCAGCCATGCCAATAGTCAATTTCTGTTCCGCTTCGGCATTATTCACTGTATCGCAGATTCTGGTGTGTATGGATTGCTGACCAAGGGAAATACTCGTCAATATGAAAACAACACTTGGATTTCAGCCAAAGGAAAACTGGTCAATCACTACCATAAAGAACTCAAACAAAATCTCCCAACCTTGGAAATTGACAGCTTTACCAAAGTCGATAAACCAGAAAATCCCTACGTATATCGCGTGTTTTAAAAGAAAAAACGAACAAGTTCTCTTCTGAATGACAGAAAAAGAGCCTATTCGTTTTTTGTTATATGAGATATAGGAAGATACCGAAAATTCTCACTCATCAATAAAAAGAGACAATATCAGTTTCTGCATGACAGATTTCTAATATAGTCTCTTTATCTATTTTTATACTTACAAGAATTAAATATTTGAGCTTATTTTTTTCCATTAATTCTAAACGAATGTTCAGAGACCCATTTGACGTAAGTGGTTAAGCTTTCATCTGTTAAGGATTCTACTGCGATAGTTACGCACATATTTACTGCTTCTTCAACAGAAACAGTAAAACGATAGCCATTTAATTGCAGAAATTTTACTAAAACAAAGAAAGCAGTTCGTTTATTAGCATTGGCAAAAACATACTTCTTTATTAATTGGACAAATAGTATTGTTGCTTTATCAAAAATTGTTGGATAAAGAGGTTTTCCAAAGACAAATTGTTCTGGTAAATTGACAATCATATTTAAAGCTGAAGGACTAACAGTTTGAATTTCCTCATTTGGAGAATACCGCTGAATTGCTAAAGAATTTATTTTTTCAATTTGCTTTTCTGTTAGATAGACTGTCATTTTTCCACCAAAGCTTTGAAAACATCGTCGTATTCGTCAAAGATTTTATCTAAATTTAAGTCAAAGGCTTCATCAGATACATAAGAAACCTGCTGATCCAATTCTTCAGGAGTAAAGATAATCTCACCACTTGGTAACAATTTAGCTTCGTACTTTACACCACTTGGAATATTAAATTCACTTGGAATCGTAATGGTGATTGAATTTCCTTGTTTTCTTGTTTTTACTACCATCTGATTTTCTCCTTTGATACATTATAACAAATAATTACGGTAATTACAATGGCAGGATAATTCGCTCCCGTAACAATCTCTATCAGAGCAAATAAATATTATAGTTTTGAAAAGTTATTAATGCCGCTATTTTAAATCTTATACCATTTCAAGCAATACAAGTAGCTCAGTGAGGATAAGAGAGCCATTCATTAATTAGACTAGCGATTTCTTTAGGTGCTTGAGTATAAAGTTCATGGCCAAAGTTCTCTAGAAAAATAGTATCAAAATAGTCTGGCAATTCTTTTAGTGCTTCCTTTCTCCATCTAGCTTCATTAGGATAGCGAGGACTAATAAACAAGGTATCTCCTATTTCTCTCTTAAAAGCTTGTATTTTTCTTCGTAGACGGAGGATCGCTTCTATATTTTCATAATTTATAGCTAACTCATATCTATTATACTCCGCATTCCAGTGATAAGACTGTCTTACAGCTTTCTCCATATTTTCTGACCAATGCTTTGCTTCGGATTTCTCTTTAGAAATAAGAAGAGCTAAGTCCGAAACGATTTGCGACTTGATATAGTTTTTAGCTTCCTCTAACTCTGTATCTAAAGGTAAAATCTTATCTAAATCTAGATAGCCACCATCCAAAAGAATCAGTTTTTTCACTTCATGAAATTCCGATGCGAGATAACGAGCCAAATCCCCTCCAAGAGAATGGCCTATCAGACAGATAGATTCTTTCTTAACAATCTCATTTTTAAACCATGCTTTCAATTCTGTTTCATCTCGAAGATGCTTTTCATACGGATTTAGAAAACAGACCTGCAAATCTAGCTCTTGAAGAAAATCCTTGCTATGATAAACATTGCTTCCCAGACCGCCTATAAAATATATTTTCATTCTCTACTTAATACTATGTTTATTCATCTTTTGTTCAAAGATAGTTGTGATAATCTGACGCAATTCTTCGCGTTCCTTTTCTGGGATTTCACCACTTGTTTGGGCTGCAGCGTATAGTTCAGGGTGTTCAATTGAAATGCGTTTAATCGTACGTGTTGTAGCATGTTTTCTGACAAAAAACGGGATGCGCTTAATCAAGTTTTGTGGAACGAGGGCAAGAATTTTCTCAGCAGTTTCCTTGTCACTAATCTTAGACGTCGTTAGCCCCTTCTTAATCATTTCCTGTTCTTTTTCTGTAAAATCTTTTAATTCCATTTGATTAATCCTCCTATTTTCTTTAAGTTAAATTATATATCATTTGTAGCAAGACGACAAATAGTCTGTTTGTAAAATCTTCTCTATACTACAACTTTCCTATCGCTCATAATTGCTCTTTAATAACAAATCACAAATCCTTTTGGAGAGATGACAAGCTGATTTTCCAATTCTAGGCAATTGCTTGCTAGTGCTACTGCTTCCTTCTCTAAAAGATAGTCTTCTTTGGACTGGTTAAAGATAGCTTTAAGAATTTGTCCATCGTATTTCCATTCCAAAGCTACTAGGTCAGGTTTGATTTCTTGGAGGCCATACTTACCATGCGGAATGATTGCTGACGCGTGTTTGCGAATCTTAATTAGCTTCTTCATGAAGTTCAGCATATCATTATCACTTGATACACGTTCCCAAGGCATACAGCGACGACAATCTGGATCTGGTCCTCCGGTCAAGGCTAGCTCGGTTCCGTAATATATGCACGGTGTTCCCTTTTGTAAAAAGAGAAAGGATAGGGCTGATTTGACCAGTTGAGAGTCTTCATTGGCCGTCCATAAAATACGTTCTGTATCATGCGAATCTAGAAGATTAAACATCACTTCTGAAATCTGATGCTTGTAGTACATAGACTGTCCATTGATTTCATTGATGAATTGCTCTGTTTTCTTAACGCCTCTTAAGAAATAGTCCTTGATGCTATCAGATAAAGGATAATTCATAACAGCATGGAACTCATCTCCATTTAGCCAAGGCTGAGACGTATGCCAGACTTCTCCTAAAATATAAAGATCAGGTTTTTTAGCTAAAACTGCCTTGCGAAAATCCTTCCAAAACTGATGGTCAATCTCATTAGCCACATCCAAACGCCAAGCATCGATATTAAACTCTTCAATCCAATAAGTCGCAACCTTTAAAAGATAGTTCTTGACCTCTGGATTAGCTGTATTTAGCTTAGGCATATAGTCCTCAAAACCAAAAGCATGATAGGGTAATTCTCTCTTATTAGCAAGATTATCAGTCGTCACTGGGAATTGTTGAATATGGAACCAATTTTTATAAGCAGACTGTTCACCATTTTTGACCACATCTTGCCATTGAGGCGATTGCGAACCAATATGATTAAATACAGCATCCAGCATGATTTTCATGCCACGCTGATGAGCTTGCTTAACCAGTTCCCGAAAGCTTTCCTTGTCTCCAAAATGACGGTCAATTTCGAAATAATCCGTCGTATTGTACTTGTGATTGCTCGTCAATTCAAAGATGGGACAGAGATAAAGACCAGTAATGCCCAAGTCTTGCAAGTAATCCAGATGGTCAATAATCCCCTGTAAATCACCACCAAAGAAATCATCACTTTTAGGTGTGATAGAGGAATCCCAGTCTAATGCCCCTTCTGGGTTTAATAGATTATTTCCATTAGCAAACCGCTCAGGAAATATCTGATACCATACCGTATCTGAAACCCAGTCAGGAACCTTGCAGGCATCAATCTCATGAAGATAGGGCAACTTAAAGCCATTTCCAATAGCATAAAGATTTTCTAGAGAATTTTCCACATACCCTTTATCGCCATACAAAATACTTTGACCTTCTGTATCCGTGACTTCAAAGAGATACTGGATACGTGCAAAGTCAACGGACACTTCAACCTGCCAATAGTCAAATAAGGCGTCAGAAGTTATTTTGGACATTTCTTTTGTATCCTGATAAAACTCCTCCATAAAGATAAAAGGGTCCCCATAGTGCAAGTTGATGCTTTCAATGTCCCCTTTCTTAGTTCGAATCCGAATATGAAGCTTCTTATCCTTATAAAGATAGGCAAACTCCGACTCTGGCCTATGGTAAATGGCTGTTAATTCCACTGTATTTGTCTCCTGATTTACTTGGTTGCATTTACGACGCAAACGTTTTCATAATTGTGATTCTAGTATACTACTTTCGTATTTTATTTTCAAGGCTTGTCCGTAGGTTCTAGTGGTTTGGTTCTATAAATAAAAAAGCAGCCAGTCTTACAACTTGCTACTTTTCAAATGATGATTTACAAATGTCTTTCCAGCCACTCTATCTTTTTAAA
>CAUTTK010000022.1:0-19351 GCA_963541475.1 uncultured Streptococcus sp.
CCAAAACTCCAGAAAAAACAGGGACAATGATAGGGAAAAATAGGAATTTAATCAGGTTATACTTCAAATAATACTCTTCGAAAATCAAATTCAAACCACGTCAACGTCGCCTTACCGTACTCAAGTACAGCCTGCGGCTAGTTTCCTAGTTTGCTCTTTGATTTTCATTGAGTATAAATCAAAAAAGCATGAGTAAAAAGATAAGCTATCTTATGTTTTTGAGCCAACATCTAGTAAACTAAAAAAACAGATTCTTCCCTTTATCACGGAAAAAATCTGTCATTGACTTACTGATTTACAAAAAATTCCAATTACGGTTTACGAACCTTATCTTTGCTGGTTTCTCTATATTTTTTAGTTCCAAGAATGCCATCTTGACTAGTATTGGTGATGGTCTTACAACAGCGCCTCAAACTCAGCGATGGCCATACCCAATTGCTGGCTGGCAACCTCTGAAGTCAGAAGACCTTGGCGAACCATATCTAAGAAAGCGAAGACTCTTCCTTCAACTTTCCCACGTTCAAGTCCCTCTGCTCTAGCTGTTTCCAAGGCATAGTCCTGTGCTAACAAGGCTTGTTCTTCGCGCATACGTAGTTGACTAAACATTTTCCTGTCCTCCTCGGACCAGCTCTTGTAGTCCAGCAGTTGGTCTGCCTGACTGATAGCTCGCTCGGGTTGTTTAGTAAAGGGCTTGTTCCCAAAAAACTCCAACCACGGCTTGCGAATGCTATCTTTGCTGGTTTCTCTATATTTTTTTAATTCCAAGAATGCCATCTTGACTAGATGGTTTTCTTGTCCATTGTTTGTGATGGTTAAAACCTCACCTGTCGAATCCTCTCGCATACTAAAGCTATGAAAAGCCAGGTCATCTGAGAAATAATTACTATTCACAATAGCGATTGCGTATACTGGTGCGATGTGTTTGTAACTCTGATGAGTATCACCTTCACGTTGGCGAATTTTTTCTAGATTTTGATTGACCTGACTGCATAAGTAAGCCCACAAACGATTGATAAAAAAATTCTGATGATGAACTTGGATTTCAATAATTACTTGCGTTCCATTATCCAACTCCGCCAAGACGTCTATACTGGTATAGAAATCCTGCGCCGAGTACGGCAGGGAAGGCAAGACGTGAATGTTACTTCCCTCCAAAATAGTTACACTTCTGGCTGGTAAATCCAACATATCGCGAATAAATTGACAAGTGATTTCTGGATTGCTAAAAATCTTCTTAGCAACCAAATCGTTAGTTGGGCTGATGCCCGGATGACGTAATGTCATACTTTCTCTCCTTTCATTATAGCACATTTTTAAATCTAGGTTTACTAGATTCACTGGCTCTATCTATTTATTCGAAAAAGAAAGTATAAATGAAATAGAAAATAAGAAATAAGAACAGCGGATAAGCAATAAATGTTAAGCTTATCTATCCTTCTTACTTATCTGGTAATAAATAAGGTCCGCAAGATAGCCTTTTCTCTCCACCCCATTTGCAACAGTTTTTAGATAGGACATCCCAGCCTTTTCCATGACGCGACCTGAAGCTGGATTGAGACTGGCATAACGTGCTCTGACCTTTTGAAAACCTGCTTGAGTAAAACAAAAGTCCAAGACAGCTTTTAAGGCCTCTGTCATCATCCCACATCCCCAGTATTTATTGCCTAGCACATAGCCAATTTCACAAGAAGAATCGGTCTCATCTATTGTAACGATACTGATATCTCCAATCACTTGTTTTGGGTCTTCTTTGAGGCAAATGGCCCATTTGTAATAATTGAGATTAGCATAGGAAGCAAGCCAATTACAAATCGAGTTTCTACTCACCTCGACATCAGAATGGGGATCCCAAGTGACATAGGTTAGATTCTCAGCAGACGAAGCCCAATTTTGAAACATGGCTTCCGCATCACTCTCCACAAATCTTCGCAAGATTAAACGGTCTGTCTGTAACGTTTGCGTACCAATAGATTTCATGATGCTACCTCGCTTTCTAATAGATGATTCTCTGTTCAATCTCCATTGAAACTTGTTTTACTTTTGAATCTCAAGGTAATACGCTAAAAAGGTCCATTGGACCTCCTCGTTTTCCCCTTTCTAGACTCGGGGTAAAAACCTCCACTGGAGGTTTTTACTCCCAAAAGTCATCAAATACGGTGATTGGTAGGTGGCGTTTGTGTTGGCCTTTATGCCACCAGTTTTCGATTCTTGTTTGGGCTTCTGGGCTGATTGTTTTGCCTTCTAGGTAGTCGTCAATCTCTTCATAAGTGACTCCGAGGGCTACTTCGTCAGCTAGGCCTGGTTTGTCTTCTTCTAGGTCTGCCGTTGGGATTTTTTCATAAAGGGCTGGGTCTGCACCAAGTTCCTTCAAAAGTTGCTTTCCTTGTCGTTTATTGAGGCGGAAAAGGGGTAAAATATCTGCACCACCGTCACCAAACTTGGTAAAGAAACCTGTGATATTTTCCGCGGCATGGTCTGTTCCAATGACCGCTCCGCTATGGGCACCAGCAAGGGCATATTGGGCAATCATACGGCAACGTGCCTTGATATTCCCCTTGTTGAAGTCTGAAACAGGGCTTCCTGTTGCTTCAACTGCTGCTGTCATTGCGTCAGCTGATTCCTTTATATTAACTGCCAAGCTGACATCTGGTCGGATAAAGGCTAGAGCTTTTTGAGCATCTGCTTCATCGGCTTGTACTCCATAAGGCAGGCGGACAGCAATAAATTTGTAGCTATCATCCCCTGTCTCTGCTCGCAGTTCTTCCATGGCCAATTGAGCTAAACGGCCTGCCAAAGTCGAGTCCTGCCCTCCAGAAATCCCTAGTACAAAGGTCTTTAAGAAGGGATGTTTTTTCAGATATCTTTTTAAGAAATCAATGGAACGACGGATTTCTTCCTGGGCATCAATCACTGGTTTGACACCCAGTTCTTGGATAATTGTTTCTTGCAAACTCATTCTTCTTCTCCTTCACCAAGGGCTTCCTTACGCATCTTGTCAATCAAGTCCATCTTGTCTTGCCATACATCACGCGCCAAATCCACTGGATAATGCTGCGGATTGAGCACGCGCTTGTACTCATCCCACAGCTTGTCAAATTCCTTACGTGCATAAGCCTGAATCTCAGTCAAGCTAGGCAGGGTGTAAATCAATTTTCCATCCTTGAAGATATCCACCAAGAGAGGAACAGCATCAAAATTACGAACCGTCTTCTTGATGTAGGTATAGGTCGGATGGAACATCTTGATTTCTGTCATGTCACTCACATCCACACCATCATAAGTAATGTAGTCGCCTTCTGACTTGCCTTTTTCACGACTGGTAATGCGCCACACCTGCTTCTTACCTGGCGTAGACACTTTTTCCGCATTATTAGAAAGCTTGATGGTATTGCGCATGTTACCATTTTCATCTTCGATGGCCACAATCTTGTACACTGCCCCAAGAGCTGGCTGGTCATAGGCTGTAATCAGCTTGGTTCCCACACCCCAGACATCAATCTTGGCCTTTTGCATCTTAAGGTTGAGGATAGTATTTTCATCTAGATCATTAGAAGCATAAATCTTAGCCTCTGTAAATCCAGCCTCGTCCAGTTGCTGACGAACTTTCTTGGAAATGTAGGCAATATCCCCAGAGTCAATCCGCACACCCATAAAGTTAATCTGGTCACCCAGCTCACGCGCCACCTGAATGGCAGCTGGTACACCGATACGAAGGGTGTCATAGGTATCCACAAGAAAGACACAATTTTTGTGGGTCGCAGCATAAGCCTTGAAAGCCTCATAATCATTGCCATAAACCTGCACCAAGGAATGGGCATGGGTACCCAAAACAGGAATATTAAAGAGTTTACCAGCACGCACGTTGCTGGTTCCATTGGCACCACCAATCACCGCTGCGCGTGTTCCCCAGATAGCCGCATCCATCTCTTGCGCCCGACGTGTCCCAAACTCCATTAAGGGTTCATCTTCGATGACCGAACGAATACGAGCTGCCTTGGTCGCCACCAAGGTCTGGTAGTTGACGATGTTCAAAAGAGCTGTTTCGACCAACTGACATTGAACTAGAGGGCCTTCCACCTGTACAATCGGTTCATTAGCAAAAACCAAGTCCCCTTCTTGGGCAGAACGAACGGTCAACTCCAACTTGAAATTGCGGAGGTAGTCCAAGAATGCCCCATGATAGCCAAGCGACTCCAAATAGGCGAGATCACTATCTGAAAAACGCAAGTCTTCAAGATAGTTCACGATTCTTTCCAAACCAGCAAAAACCGCATAGCCGTTATTAAAAGGCTGTTGGCGAAAATAAACCTCAAAGACTGCTTTCTTATTGTGAATCCCTTGGTCAAAATAAACCTGCATCATGTTAATCTGGTACAAGTCCGTGTGCAATGTCAAACTATCATCTGGATACATACTTTTCCTACTTCCTTAACTAGAAATACATGAAAATTTTCAAAAACTTTCATGTATCCCAATAAATTAGTACTATTATATCACATTTTAGCTGGATTGAGAAAAGAGTAACAAGCTATTCTCCACTCTCCAGTTCATCCATATCTTGTTCAAACTTTTTCTGAGCCCATTCGCCATAGCTCTTCAGACCAAGATTGCCAATAAAGACCCAGGGAAGGTAAATAACATAAGTAATTGCCCAAGCAGACAGGTATTTAACGTTCAAAGGATTGTGCTGATAAATTTCTATGTTGAATTGATAATTCTGCAACATCAAGAGAGTTGTAATCGCCAAGGTTAGGAAAAAACAACCCAAAATCGTAAAATGAAAACGACTATAGTAGGTCACTCCCAGATAACGGGCACGATTGAAAAAGAAGAAAATTCCTACTATCAGAGTATAGACTAGAAAATTCGGATTAAAAAGAGAGGGAGCCAATACAGCCACCAAATAGCTTAGAAGCACAAGCCCAATGAAGAGGGTAAAGGATTCTGCCCCAGCTTTATTGATTAGTTGTTCTTCTCTTTCGTCAAGTAATTGATAATGAATGAATTTATTTACCATCTTCTTCCTCCCAAAATAATTGATCTAGGGTTTTCCCTAAACATCTGCAAATGGACTGGCAAAGCGAGAGACTGGGATTGTATTTCCCCGCCTCTATCAAACCAATAGTCTGGCGCGTCACCCCAACAGCCTCTGCCAGTTGACCTTGTGTTAAATCAAGCTCTACACGAGCTAATTTTAATTTTAAATTTTTAGCCACCTGCGTCCTCCTTATAGTTTTAATACTCATCTACTCTTAAAAAATCCAAAACCAACACAAGCTATCAGCTATTTATTATAAGCTCATTAATTAGCACTCCAATATTATCTTCAGCCTAAAATCAGTATGTTGGATTGTTTGAAATAAACTTCCTAGTTTGCTATTTGATTTTTTGTTTAGTATTAGCTTTAGTAGGATCTTTTAAACGAGTTTTGATTGCTTGTATTTCTTATTTAGTTGATTTCATATCACTATTATATAATGCTTTTGGCAATGAGTCTAGCATAAGACAAAAACGTGTACACAACAAAAGCAGGAGCATAGAAAGATGACTGATTTTTTGCTGGATTTGCAGTCTGCAAAATAATACTAAATAAAACTAAAATGAATACTCCTTGCTTTTCTTGAGAGTGAAAAAGTACAATAAAATGATTGTAGTGATTACCACAAGATACTGACTAATAGACATCGTATTTGAAGCCACAAATACAGGTAAAGAATAAAAAGGAAGAAGTTCAATTGCTTTGATAAACAAATCATTACTAGTATTCGTCATAATCGTATTTAATATATTAGGGATAAAAAGTAGTAAAGCTACTAAAATACCAAATACCAAGCCACTTTTCAATTTGTATAAATAGAAAATGTAAGATAATAGAAAATAAAATAGGACTAACAAAATTGTATTGACTACAATGGCTGCTATAAAATCTAATCCTAAAGCACCTGGAACACCCAATTTACTTACGATGACTAGTAACACAATACCATTCAAAGCATAGATAATGGAAACTGAGATGGCATATAGAAAATTGGACAAGACGTAAATCATCCGATTTTTCTGTTGATTGTAAAATAAACTGATCGTATTGTGGGAAAAATCCCTGCTAATAATTCGGTTAGCATGTATAACAGCCATTAACATACCGAGCATAGCATAAAAATTTGAAATATGCTTAATACCAAGTGATGTCCCTTGACTCTTTAGAATAAAGAATGTAACCAGTAGCGACGGTATAAACGAGATAATCAAACCAAGATATATTACGCCTGATGAATATAAATCCCTTA
Organism: uncultured Streptococcus sp.; assembly: GCA_963541475.1. Classification (GTDB taxonomy): domain Bacteria; phylum Bacillota; class Bacilli; order Lactobacillales; family Streptococcaceae; genus Streptococcus. The sequence goes on from CAUTTK010000022.1 coordinate 6,288, forward strand.
TATTTTCCTTAAGAAAATTCAATTTATTTAATTTCATGATTATAACCTTCCTTTATTTTGAACGATTTAGATAAATATCTTTAAGCGTCTCTTTTTTAGTTTCAAAATCAACTACTTTAATAGAGTTTTCGTTAAAAAATTTAAAAAGCTCACTACTTTGAATATTCCCAGACATAGTAATTCTCAGTCCCTCTTCCTGAACAATATCCCCAAATTCTTGTTTGGTAATGAAAATGTCTCTATCTGTAGCTGATGAAAAAACTATCTCAAACAAGCAATTATGACTATCTTTTCCTACTTTTTGGAATGTCAAAAGCCCGTTCTCCAAGAAAAGAACCCTTTCACAAATTTCTTCAATATCTTCTAATTTATGACTCGATATTAAAATTCCCACATTTTCATGTAAAGCTAAATTTTTTAGAACCGCTAAAACTATTTGTGATGATTCAATATCTAAACCATTAGTCGGTTCATCTAAAATCAATATATCAGGTTCCGTAACGAGAGTTAGAAGCAAAGCTAATTTTTGTTTTGTACCCAAAGAATAGGTCTTTACTTTTTTATTAATAGACTGAGTCAAATCTAACTCTTGGATCAAACTTCCAAATCTTTCTTGATTGTAGTCAACACCATATAAATTTGACAAATATTTTAAATTCTCTAAACCTGTTTTAGATAAAAATAATTTTGGTTCTTCGATTAAATACCCAACATTATTACTGCTTATAATATTCCCTGAAGTCGGTTGATTATTCTGAACAAGAATTTTCATCAATGTACTCTTGCCAACTCCGTTTCTCCCTACTAGACCAACAATTTCACCCTTGTTAAGTGCAAAATTTATATCTTTGAGAATGATTGAATGACCATAATGCTTACTTACATTTATAACTTCCATTTTTTATTCCTCCATTAATATTCTTGGTTTTCTCTTTGATTCTCATTAATTTTAAAAAGTTGCGCCTCTTTTCAACATCATTATATCATATATCTAACTTAATGCAATATATAAATGTCTTTTTGTAACATTTTATTAACAAAAAACTCTCTACCACAAAAAGATAGAGAGTGTTAAGTTTAAATATAGGATTTTAAAATTTCGACAACATCGCTTCTTTTCTTAACCTGATAGGCCTTGATGCCCAATGTCTCAGCTGCGATTGTATTGTCCTCAATATCGTCTAGACAGACACAATTTGTAGGATTTAACTGGTATTTATCGAGAATCCCCTTCATACTTATGTCAAGAACCCCTCTTTGCCTTATACTTTCATATTCACCTTACAAATCCTTTTGGTAATAAAATCTTTGTCCTGTGTAAGGATAGTCTTGCAAAGCAAAGACTTCCTTGTAGCCATGCTTCTGATAAAAGTCTGGTGCCTGGAACTGGTAAGTATTGACAAAAGCAAAACGACAGTTTCGATTCTTAGCTTCAGTTTCTGCTTGCTGCAATAGTTTTGAACCGATTCCTTGCCCTCGCAGTTCCTCTTTTACAAATAAATACTCGATTTCTAGCCAATTTCCAAAAGTCTCTGCTATCAAACCTGCCAGAAGATTGCCCTTTTCATCTTCGACATAAAGATTAAGTGGCTCACTTTCAGCCTCTTCTCTTTTTGAACGGTTATAAACACGAATCAGATTCCCTATTTCTTGTGATTTATGGGATTCCTTATTTTCCAATCTAAAGTACATCTAAACCTCCTCGAAATCTGATACAGCTTGATTATAGTCTTATTTCAATAGACTGTCAAACTAGAAAAACCCACCAACCTGAGTTGATGAGTTTCAAATCTATTTTCTAAATTTCCACTGACTGTAAATCCCGAAACCGATAATCCAGATAGCAGATCCAATTGCTCCTACAAATGTAGACTCTTGTAAAAAGAGGGTTACAAAGACAAAGGCAAAGAAGAGCATGGTTAAAGGATTTAGGAAACGATAATGGGGCATGAGATAACCATCTGCCATAAAGTCTGGTGACTTGCGGTATTTAAGGTGAGCCACCATAATCAAGATATAGATAGCCACATAAACACCTGATGAAGAAGCTGTTATCAAGGCAAAGGCGTCCGAAACCCCTGGTAGGACATTGATAAAAGCAGCTGTAGCAATTAAAATAGTTGAGGCCAAAATTGCATTTTGAGGAACATTATAACGAGATAAGGTATCCGCTTTAATTGCTTTTAAGAGAGGATTTGGCAAATCTTGAGCAATTTGATACAAATGGCGACCTGTTGAGTAGAGGGTTGAGTTTAGAGCTGATGCTGCTGACGTCAAGACGACAAAGTTAATCAAGGCTGCTGCCCATTTGACACCTGCTAGTTCAAATACCGTAACGAATGGTGAATCTGCTGAAGCTAGTTCTCTCCATGGAATAATAGCCATAATAGCAATTAGAGAACCACCATAGAAAAAGGCGATACGCAATGGAATTTCCTTAACGGCCTTTGGCAAGACCTGACGTGGATTTTTGGTTTCTGAAGTCGTGACTCCGATAAACTCAATCATGAGGTAGGCAAAGAAGACCATCTGGAAAGCCATAACAAAGTTGACACCACCATTAGGGAAGAGTGAGAAATTATCCGTAATATTGGCTAAACTAGCTACTCCATGAGGTGTCTCAAAACCTGTCAGAACCATAAAGATACCCGTCACAATCATAGCAAGGATAGCTACAATCTTAATCATAGCAAACCAAAATTCAACTTCTCCAAAAAGTTTAACAGCTATTAGATTGACCAAACCTAAAACAGTTAAAAATCCAACTTGAATTAACCAACTAGGCCATGAAGGAAACCAAAACTGAACATAGTGCGAAATAGCCGTAATTTCTGCCATACCAATAAAGACAACAGATAACCAGTAAGACCAGACTGCAAAATGTCCCCAACCCTTACCCAAATGGCGAGTAATAAAGTTAATAAAGGTATGTTGCTCAGGATCTTGATAGAGCATTTCTCCGACCGCTCTCATCATAAGGAACATAAAAGCTCCTGTAATCAGGTAAATTAGAACAATCGAAGGTCCTGTCAAACTGATAGAACGACCAGCCCCCAGAAAGAGGCCTGTTCCAATAGTTCCAGCAATGGCCATAACCTGTACGTGACGATTGGTCAGACCACGCTCCATCTTATTTTGCTTCTTTTTTGAACTCATATAGTCTCCAATTCTTTTTAAACCTAAAAGGGAAGGGAGTAATCAGGGCGTTTCCCTCCTTCTACTCCCTTTAATCATTAGGCTGTTTTTTCAACCTTTAAGATTTTTACATCATAGCTACCCACAGGTGTTTCGACGGTTGCTGTATCACCTGTTTTCTTACCAATCAAGGCTTGTCCAATCGGGCTTTCATTTGAAACCTTACCTGCAAAGGCATCTGCACCAGCTGAACCTACAATGATATAAACCTCTTCTTCGTCCTCACCAATTTCTTGGATAGTCACTGTTTTACCAATTGCGACTTCGTCTTGGGCAACTGAGTCGCTATTGACGATTTCAGCATAACGGATTTTTGTTTCCAAGCTAGAGATTTGACCTTCGACAAAGGCTTGTTCATCCTTAGCTGCTTCGTATTCACTGTTTTCAGAAAGGTCACCGTATGAACGGGCAATCTTAATGCGTTCTACCACTTCTGGTCGGCGAACCAATTTCAATTCTTCTAATTCTTTTTCTAGTTTTTCCTTTTCCTCAAGTGTCATAGGATATGTTTTTTCTGCCATTTTTCTCAACTTTCTTTTACTTTATTTTTTAAAACAAAATTATGTGGAAAACCACATAATTTTAGTTTGAACTACTTGATTGCGTTAATTTATTATTGATATGTTGTGCAACATTTTGGTCATGATCTGCCTTGTTCGTAGCGAAGTATACCTTGCCATCTGTAACATCTGCCACAAAGAATAAGTTATCACTCTTAGTTTGATTGATACTTGATTCAATAGCATCCGCGCTTGGACTATCTACTGGTCCAGGCATCAGACCTTGGTTTGTATAAACATTATACGGAGAATTGACGGTTGTATCAATTTCAGTATCATCAGCAAGACTAATCTTCTGACCAAGTTTTCCTTCAGCATAAAGAATAGCAATATTACTTTGTAAAGGCATACCAAGATTCAAACGATTGTAGAAGACACCTGCAATCATCTTACGATCTTCAGTTTTCGCTCCTTCTTTTTCTACCAATGAAGCAATAGTTAACAATTCATTGACTGTCAAGTTTTTAGACTTGATTGCACTATAGTGTGGAGTCAAGGTCTTATCCATGGCTGCCAGCATCTCATCAATCAAACTTTCAATAGTGGTGCTTTCCTTGATAGAGTAGGTCGCTGGGAAAAGATAACCTTCCAAACGGTAACGAGCTCCACTTTCTTTTGTAGGCAAGCTTTCTAGTAAGTTTGAATATTTAGAAACTTCTTGACTGATAAAGTTATCATCTTGAACTTTAGCCAAGAAAGCATCCGCAGTCAAAGGCTCTTTAAAGTTACCTTGCAATTGACCTACCGCTTGGGCAATTTGATCAATCGTGTAGCCTTCTGGAATCGTCAAGCTGGCTAGTACAGGTTCTTGTGCTTCAGCTGTACCACCCTTTTGCAATTCCTTGATCAAGTCATCCGTACTCATGCTCTTCTGCAGATTGTAATATCCAGCCTTCAAATCTGAATAATTCTTGTACTTAGTATACATACCAAAGACAATGCCGTGTTTCACCAAACCTGCCTTTTCAAGAGTTGAACCAATTTCTTGAACACTGGCTCCTTCAGGGATTTGAACTGTTACATATTCTTTTGAAGTAGGATCAACTGGTTCTAATGAAGCCAGCACATACTGATAACCAAAGTAACCACCTGCTGAAACTAAGGCAAGAAAAATCAGTAGAGAAATGAAGAATGCCTTGAATCCTGATTTTTTCTCTTTCTTAGGCTTAACTGGTTTTGCTCCTTCTCTACGGCTACGACGTGGGGTATCACTGATGATGTCCACTGTCTCTGTAGTAGTTGTCGGTGTTTCTGGACGTGCTTGATTTTCTTTTTTCTCTGCTGTCTTATAGGAAACAGCTACCCTTGTTGGGGTTTCATTATATTCTCTTTCGACTTGGTTAGGTCTAACAGGACCTGATCCTAGTCTTGGTCCACTCTCATCTGCTGGTGAAGCAGGGACATCTTGACTTGGATGACTAGGAGCTACTGGAGCATCCTGACTTGGATGGCTAGGAACTGCTGGAGCATCCTGACTTGGATGGCTAGGAGTCACTGGAGCATCCTGACTCGGATGACTAGGAACTGCTGGAGCATCCTGACTTGGATGGCTAGGAGTCACTGGAGCATCCTGACTTGGATGACTAGGAACTGCTGGAGCATTATTTATAATATTTTCTACCGCTGACAAGGAATCAGCCATCAAGTCCTCAGCAGACAGCCCACCTGTAGGAATAGAAGCTCTGTTTTCATCTCCTGCTAGAGTCTGATCATAACTTTTTGATTTTTCTAGATCTCGTAAAATCTGCTCTTTAAAGCTTAATTTTTCATCTTCTCTTGATTTTTCACTCAAAAGTTTTTTCCTCCTCGTTGACAATCCATAATATTATATCTTAAAAACGAAAGAAAAGCAACCTAGCATGCTTTTCTGGCTTATTTTTTATACTTAATGAAAATCAAAGAGCAAACTAGGAAGCTAGCCGCAGGTTGCTCAAAACACTGTTTTGAGGTTGCAGATAGAGCTGACGTGGTTTGAAGAGATTTTCGAAGAGTATTAGCTTCCCAGACCATATCATACCAAGTTTCCCCTGCAAAGGTTGACTGGGACAGGCCTTCATTGACAAATCCATGTTTTTCATAGTAGGAAATGAGATAGTCATGACAGGTTAGATTAATGCCTTCTCTTTCGTGTTTAAAAGCCAATTCTTTCAAGGCTGTTAGCAATGTCTGACCCAGTCCGAGACCCTGCGCCTCTTTGGCAATGGAGAGACAGGTCACAGAGATATAACCACCAGGCTCATGGCTATGGTCTTCTATCTCTTCTGTAAAGGACTGGTCTTGCAGATGGCGGTGGGGGCCAACTGGCCCTTCGATGTAACCCATGATTCTGCCTTCTTTTTCTGCAACCAGAAAAGAGGTCTGAATTTCTCGCAAATGCGCTTCAAATACCGAGCGAGGAATGGCTTCTTCTACCGAGAAATTCTCTAGTTCAATCTCGACAATCCGATCCAAATCTTCTAATCTTGCTTGTCTGATTTTCATTTTGCCTCCAGATAAAAGGGATTAAACCAAATCATACTAAAGCCCTTGCTAGTTGCAGTTTCTTCATCAATAAAACCGTTCATTTCAAAATAGGAAAGCAACTCATCAGGACTCTCCAAACGAATAGCTTTGTAATCCAGCTCAACTGCCACCTCTTTCAAAGCCGCAAGAAGTAGCGTGCCCAAGCCCTGTCTCTGATGGTCAGACTCAATGACTAAAAAATGTATTTCTAGACATTGCGGATTGTGTGGGTAAGGACCACCTAGAACATAGCCTAGAAGCTGATTTTCATCCCTAGCTAGAAGAAAGGTATCCGCACACTTACGGATACTTTCTTCTAAAATATGGGAAGGTTGCTGCTTGTCAGCTGGAAAAGATGATGCCTGAAGTGCCTCTATCTCAGCCAAATCAGACTTATTTGCCTGAATAATCTTAATTGGAATTTCCATGAGAAGATCCTATTGAACATTGCTTGTCAAGTTAGACAAGAGACGCTCAAATGAGTATTCGTAGGTTTGGATATCTCCTGCTCCCATAAAGACATAAACAGCATTGTCGTGGTCTAGGAGTGGAGAAACATTTTCAACAGTGATCACTTGGTGTTTCTTGTTGATTTTATTGGCTAGGTCTTCCACCTTGACATCACCACGGTCTACCTCACGCGCAGAGCCATAGATTTGTGCTAGATAAACCGCATCCGCTTGGTTCAAAGCGTGGGCAAAATCGTCCAACAAGGCAATGGTTCTAGTAAAAGTATGTGGTTGGAAGATTGCTACGATTTCCTTGCTTGGGTATTTTTGACGAGCCGCATCCAAGGTCGCAATGATTTCTGTTGGATGGTGGGCAAAGTCATCGATAATCACTGTGTCATTGACAATTTTCTCAGTGAAACGACGCTTAACACCAGCAAATGTTTTCAAGTGTTCACGCACCAAGTTCAAATCAAATCCTGCTGTGTAAAGCAATCCAATGACTGCTGTCGCATTCATGATATTGTGACGACCAAAGGTTGGAATATGGAATTGCCCTAATTCTTGACCACGGAAATGAACTGTGAAGGTTGAACCAGTTGTTGAACGAAGAAGATCACTAGCTACAAAGTCATTACCTTCTGCTTCAAAACCATAATAATAAATCGGAGCATCAGACGTAATCTTACGCAATTCAGCATCTTCACCATAGACAAAGAGACCCTTAGTAATTTGTTTAGCATAGTCGTTAAAGGCATTGAAAACATCCTCTAGACTTGTGAAGTAGTCTGGATGGTCAAAGTCAATATTGGTGATGATAGAGTATTCTGGGTGGTAAGGCATGAAATGACGCTCATATTCGTCAGATTCAAAGACGAAATATTTGGCATTGGCCGAACCACGACCTGTCCCATCTCCAATCAAGAAGCTAGTATCTGTGATGTGAGACAAGACATGAGACAACATACCTGTCGTTGAAGTTTTTCCATGTGCTCCAGCAACTCCCATGCTAACAAAGTCACGCATAAAGCTACCTAGGAACTCGTGGTAACGTTTGTAGCTGATACCATTTTGGTCCGCATAGGCAATTTCAATGTTGTTATCTGGACGAAAGGCATTTCCAGCGATAATTTCCATATCACCGTCTAGATTCTTTTCATCAAAAGGAAGAATGGTAATTCCTGCCTGCTCAAGACCACGTTGAGTAAAGTAGTATTTTTCAACATCTGATCCCTGAACCTTGTGCCCCATTTGGTGCAACATCAAGGCCAAGGCACTCATCCCTGATCCCTTAATTCCGATAAAATGATATGTCTTTGACATGTTTCCTCCCCTATTCTGTAATTCTTGTCAGATTCAACTCTTGGGCAACCTGACGTTCTTGTTCTTTTTGTTGATTCTTTTTATTGTAGATTTGGCTCTTCTTCAGAAAATCATAGTTATTTTTCTTTGGAGCAGGTGCTGCTACCTCTTCATTCTTGGTAGAGATAGATTTGACTTCCTCCGCTAAGATATAATGAGACTGGGTCAGTTTTTGACTGTATTTGACAAATTCACCAGGATTTTCCTTTTGGAAAGGTGCGGTAGGTTGATTTCCCTGTCTAACTAGACTTGGCTGAGAATGGCGTCTTGTAGGAGTGATATCCTTAGTCAGATAGCTTGCTGAGCGTTTCTTTTTCAAATCCGCACGCGCTTCTTCACGCGCTACCTCTGCATAGCTCTTTCCTTCTTTTTTAACCCCTAAAGGAGCCCTTTTAGGTTTCTCTACTGGCTTTTCAATCGGTTTGACTGGTGTTTCTTCAGTAATAGGAGCCCACTCCAGATAATTTTTATCACGGTATTCTCCCTTGATATTACTGATAAGATCAGACTCATCGTACAAGTTCATGAATGGCATTTCAGTCAGTATGACCTCATCATCTGACACCAATGGAAATCGTTCTTCTCTCATTTTCTATTTCCTTTCAACACTTCATTATAGCGTATTGTCTTGATTTTTCAAGTGCTGGCTTCAGAAATTCCCAAAATTTCTCTAATTTCTGCTAGGGTCAGACTGCCACGTGACTCTGTTCCATCCAATACTTGTGACACCAGATGTTTCTTCTGCTCTTGGAGTTCCTGAATTTTTTCTTCAATGGTTCCCTTGGTCACCAAGCGATAGACCTCAACCGTTTCTTCCTGTCCCATCCGATGGGCACGGCCAATAGCTTGCGCTTCCACCGCAGGATTCCACCAAAGGTCAACCAAGATAACGGTATCAGCACCTGTCAGGTTCAGACCGACACCACCAGCCTTAAGGGAAATCAGAAAGGCATCTCTTTCCCCTTGGTTAAAAGACTTGGTCATGTCTTGTCTTTCCTTGGCTGGGGTTGAACCCGTAATTTTAAAGGATGTCATACCCAAGTCTGGCAGTTCTTGTTCAATTTTCTCCAGCATTCCCTTGAACTGCGAGAAAATCAAGACACGGTGTCCGCCGTCTGCTACCTGTACCAACAGGTCACGAAGACTATCCAGTTTGCCACTGGCTCCCTGATAATCTTCCATAAAGAGGGCAGGAGTGTCACAGATTTGACGCAAGCGTATCAGACCAGACAAGATTTCCACTCGACTTCGTTGGAATTCTTGGTCTGACACTTGAGCCAGACGGTCTCGCATCTGTTGCAACTGGGCTAGATAGATGGCCTTTTGCTGGTCTTCCAGTTCATTCTTATAAACCACTTCGATCAAGTCTGGCAATTCGGTCAGAACTTCTTCTTTCTTGCGCCGCATGACGAAAGGCTTGATAAACTGAGCCACGCGCTCGGCTGGCAATTTCATAAATTCTTTCTTGCTTGGCAAAAGTCCTGGCATGACGATTTGGAAAATAGACCACAGCTCACCCAGATGGTTTTCAATAGGAGTTCCTGACAAGGCAAAGACTGACGGCACCACAAATTGTCTCAAGGTCTGGGCAATCTTGGTCTGGGCATTTTTCATAACCTGAGCTTCATCTAAGAAAAGGAAATCAAAGGCCATCCCCTGATAAAGCTCACTGTCCTGACGGAAGGTAGCATAGCTGGTCACATAGATTTGATGGTTCTCAGCAAGAAACTCTTCACGACTAGCTTTCAAACCATGAACAACAGCCACATCTAACTGTGGGGCAAATTTTTGAAACTCATCTGCCCAGTTGTAAATCAAACCTGACGGAGCGAGAATCAAGACCCGACTTTCTTTTGTCACTTGGCTGGTCAAAAATGCAATGGTCTGCAGGGTTTTCCCAAGGCCCATATCATCAGCCAAAATCCCACCAAAACCATAATGATGGAGCATTTGCAGCCAGCCGATTCCCTTTTCCTGATAATCTCGCAAATCAGCCTGAACCTGAGTTGCTTGTCGAGGGAAGTCCTCTGGATGCGTCAAATCATGAGCCAGATTCTGAAATTCTTGTGAAAAAGAAACACGATCTCGCCCTTCAAAGAAATGGGCTAAACTGTAGGCCAAGGATTTCCGAGCCTGCAAGGCCCCATCTTTTAATTCAAACTGCCCCAGTTCCTGTAAATTTTGACGAATTTTCTTGGTCTCTTCATCAAAAAAGTAGACTTGATTGGACGAATCAATGTAATAATTCTTGTTGGCAACCAAGGCCTGCATGGCTTGGTCAATTTCCTCTTGGGCAATATCTTGAAAATCAAACTGGATTTCCAAAAGACCTCCCTTGGAAGCAATCTGCACTTGAGGACTCGATAGGCTATAAAGTTCTTCTAACTTGTCTGATAGGTCAACATTTCCGAGTTTTTCAAATACTGGAATGATTTCATGGAAGAAATGATAGACAGATTCCGATTTTAAGGCCTGACGCCAAGATTGAAAATCTGCTTCAAAACCAGCTGCCAAACAGACTTGGAAAACTCTTTCTTCTAAGTCCGCGTCACTCGAAAATGGTAATTTTTCTAGATCTTGTCGGCTAGATACCTGTCTATCCCCATAATCAAACTGGATTTCTAAACGAATCCGATTATCCTCTTCCCTGTCAAAGTAAAACGATGGCGAAAACGTTTTGATTTGTAAGCGTTCCGGAGCTGAGACAGTCCCCATCTGGCTAAAAAGAGTCAGACAGGAAGCCAACTTATCTCGGTCACTGCTATCAAATTGCAGGTATTTCTTTCCATGTTGATTCAAAGGCAACGCTTTGATTTCCTTGAGAAGACGCATCTGCTGGTCTGTTAGAAAATAAACCTGTCCTTTATGGAAAAGCACAGCTCCCTGATAAAAGACATTGACCCTTGGACTCTCACTGATTTCCATTTCAAAATAGTCCGAGTATTCTGTTACTGTAAAGGCAAATAGATTAGCATCAGCATGCATATCCTGAAAAAGCAGGGTCTGATAGCTATCCACTTGATGGTCAAATTGAAAATGGGGCAAGGTCATCAGTAAATTCACACCCTGCTCAAAAAAAGTCAGAGGAAAAAAGAGGTGCCGACCTTGGTTTTGGAAAAAGAGGTCTGGAGCCTGTCCTTCCTCCATCAGTCCCCGCAAGAAAGTCAGAAGTTCTTGGCTGGCCTCATCAAAGGATTCCCAAGACAAGGATTCCTCATAGGTCTTGCCAATCATATAAGACTTTCTCTGCTCGACAATCCTTAAAAAGAGTGGAATATCCCGAATGACATAGTATTTTTGGCTATTGATTTGCCCAATTCTCAGCGTCCACAAGATATGATTGGTTCCTGCTTCCACCTGACCCACAGCTGATAATTCATAAGCTCGGTCTGATTTTTGAGGCATCATTCGTTCCAAAAATTTGCCGCCCAAGGTCACCTTGGTTTCAACGGCCTCTTTTTCTTCATGACCTTCTTCCAGACTCTGCAAGATTTCCTGACCACGCTCATCATTTTTCAAAAAATGCTCCAGCGCCGCCAAATGCACACAGTAGCCCCTCTTTTGGAAAAAATCGCAGGCACAAAAAACCAAATCATCCTCTAAACTATAGCGCAGTTCTTCTTCTGCAACGCGAGCATAGAGCCGATTGTTCTTTTCCTTGATGATATCAACCTTACCAGTTTCATAAAGGGCAACGCCTTCGATACGGACTTTTCCCGGAATCAATTTAGCCATATTTTCACCTTTACCTTATCTTTTTATTATACCATATTTTCCCCTATGAAAATAGCCTTCTAGAGATACTTTTCTCCTAGAAGGCTGGATTTTTAAAGTTTAGCAAAAGTCGTCACAATCCGCTGACAAACTTCTTGCAGCAGGGATTTAGGCATGGCTATATTGAGGCGGGCATGGAGACTTCCTTCCTCTCCAAAATCCAAACCACGGTTGAGGATAACCTTGGCTTCATTTCTCAAAAACTCTTGCAATCTTTCATCAGTCAGGTCATAGGCTGAAAAATCAAGCCAAATCAAGTAGGTTCCTTGCGGTTTCATGACCTTGATTTTAGTCTCTTTGCCAAATAGATCCACTACATAATTGATGTGGTCTTCAAAGACTTGCTTGAGTTCCTCTAACCAATCTTTACCGTATCGATAGGCAGCTTCTGTCGCCAAATAACCCAAACCTGAAATTTCATGCTGATTATTGGCCAACTGGCGTTTCTGGTAAGCCAGTCTCAACTTAGGATTTTCAATGACGGCATAGGAATTTTTTGTCCCAGCGATGTTAAAGGTTTTAGTGGCACTACTCAAGACGATAGCAAATTCTTTAAAGTCAGGGTTGACAGTATTGAAAGACTGGTGTTTGTGACCAAAGAGGGCCAAATCTTGGTGAATCTCATCTGAAACCAACAAAACACCGTGTTTTTGGCAGAGTTGGCCAATCTTCTCCAACACTTCTTTTTCCCAAACACGTCCACCAGGATTGTGAGGATTGCAGAGAATATAGAGTTTGACATCCTCTTCTACCAAATCCTTCTCCAGTTGGTCAAAGTCAATCTCAAACAGACCATCCTTTTCCACTAAAGAATTGGTAATCAATCTGCGGTTGTTCAACTTGACACTGCGAGCAAAAGGTGGGTAAACAGGTGTGTTAATCAAAACTGCTTCGCCTTCTTTTGTAAAGGCTTGAATGGCTGTTGAGATGGCTGGTACCACACCCTCGATAAAGACAAGAGCTTCTTTGTCAAAGTGATAGCCGTGTTGTGTGGCTTCCCACTTTTGAACTTCCTTAATTAACTTTTCACTGGCATAGGTATAACCATAAACCAGTTGGTCTGCGTAAGTCTGCACAGCTTGGCGGATTTCAGGCAAAACAACAAAATCCATGTCTGCTATCCAAGCTGGTAGGACTTCACTATCCGTTTCCGCCTCTTTCCATTTGTAGGTATGGTGCCCTAAACGATTGGGCAGACTTGTAAAATCATATTTTCCCATCT
>CAUTTK010000023.1:0-19274 GCA_963541475.1 uncultured Streptococcus sp.
AGGGCTTGGTAGAGCGACTGGGAAGTTTGTGTTGTTTCCATAATGTTTCTTTCTAAGTTTTGAAATATGATTGTTAAAAGTTATCACCAATCATCTAGATAAACATATCCTGCAAGAGTTTCTTTTTCAAAGTCTCAAGCTGAGAAATTTTTTCTTGATAAGAATTAATGAGGTTATCGAGGTTTGAGAAGTAGGCTCCGATGGCTTGTTGTTCTGCAATTGTTTGTGGAATTGCAAAAATAGTTGTTGAAACTGACTTCCAATCTGAACGAGGCATTTTAGTACCAGATGTATCATTAGCAACTTTTTGATAACGACTTGATTGAACTAAATAATAAATAAAATCCGAGTTATTCCCATTTGGATCAAATACCCAAAAATCTCCTAAAGCAACTCCCTCAAATTTCGGTAAAAGCCAATTATTTAAATATGGACGTAATTTCCCATATAATGTGTATCCAGGTTTAAAGTGTATGCCTTTACGATTATCAAATTTGCTACTAATATCTTTATTCAGCCGACCTTGACCAGAAATAATATCCTCAAACTCAACCTTTGGCAATGAATCAGAATCAGAACTTTTAGTAACTCTTTTTACAAGTTTACTAAATTGCTTTTCTTCCCACTCACCTTCAAATCCATCTAAACGAATCTCAGGGACTGTCTGTCCAGCTTTAGGAAACATCTTGTAGAGCATAGCCGCCTTGAGAGATTGAAAGTTGGCGAAATTATCCTTGTAGCTAACAAGAAGGTCGTCGAGGGTATGGAAAAGAGAGCCGATGGCGGATTGTTCTTGAATACTAGGCACATTAACCTTTATAGTTGCTATATCACTTGCATTGTATGAAGGAAGGGCACCAATTTGTGCATACTTAGGCAAATCTATCGTATGAAATAATGTCAAACCAAAATCTTTATCCCATGATTTATTAAGGGAATAACTCATAGTATTATTGTCAATCAGAAAAGGTTTAGTAACTAACCGTTTTCTATTTAACATCAATGCAGCACCGACTTTAGCAAAGATGATAGCTGGTGTGTCTTTAATCACATTCCAGCTATTTTTCACAATTTGCTCCTGTGTAACATAATTGTTTGCAGTTTTCATCTCAGTTTCATTACCAATATTATTCATATCAGAAACCTTAAAAAACGGAATTCCTTCTGTACCACCTTGCTGACTATCTGGAAAACCTATACCTGATTTAAAAGTTCCAAACTGACCTAATTTATAATTACCCCACTTGTTATTAAATTCTTTGAATCTTATTCTGGGATTGCTCTGTTTCATCATTTAAATCTCCACTAAAATATATCTAACAATACCATGGCATACAATGAGGGATTTTCCCATTCTTATAGGGTGTAACTTTCTCTTTACAATAATGGTAAAGTTCTGGGATTCTATTTTCATTTAAGTAGGATAATAATGTTTCTAAATCATCAAAATTTTTATCATTAAAATAAAACATAGGTGGTACTAAAGCATCTTCTTTTTTTCCACGAGTATACAATTGTAATGCCAAAAATCCATCAGAATACCCCAGATCATAGTAAGCTCGCAAATATTCATTTTCACTCATTCTTTTGTTATATAAATATAAATAACTATGAACAACGTCATGAATATAATTTGGCATTAATACTCTTCCTGATTTTTCATCAGCTATACATCTTTGAAAAGCATGTATCATACCATCTTGGTATGCAACTGTCAATAGTAGTTCGGGATACTCATGCAAAATTTCATGAAAGTTATCATCATTCATCCAACTTAAGTGTTTATTTATCAAAATTTCATTTTTATCTTTTGCAAAACGATATACCTTACTGTCAATCAGAGTTCCTTGCTGAATAAGTTCTTTTTTCAAAGATTTAACAAAAAATGTCCCATCAGTAATAATCGGAATTATATTTTTAGGGTGCTTCTCCAACCACTTTTCATCAATTGTAACTAGATAAAATTGATTTGCAAACTGCCCCAAATCTGCTGAGAGAATCTCAATAATTCTATTCAAATCTTCATCACCGAAAGAAAAGCCTATAAAAACTACTGTTTTTGTTGATAAAATAGTTTTTAATCTATCCCCAATAGGTTTAGTTGTTAATTTTTGATAACAATTTTCATAGTCTTCCTCAGTTGCAACAATTGAACCTACATTTTTAATAGAACCATGAATTTTAAAAACTCTTTTATCAAATGTATCCCACAAAGCAACATCTTCATTATAAATAATTGGAAACATATCACAATTGTCTTCAAATAAAGTATCCCAATTAGTTGTTATTACAGTTCCAACCTGTGGAATTTTAGCAACTTCTTTGTGAAATTCTGAAGCAATACCATATAGTTCCGGAAAATTATCGATCATTTGAAATCTTTTATTTATCCTTTTAAATAGTTCTTTTCTACCATTTACGACATTTTCACAAAACAAACTCATCAACTTAGAAAAGGATAGATTATCATCTACTTTAATATGATTTTTATATTCCAACTCATCTTTTATATCCGTATAAAATGAAGTAGGCATAACTTTTTTTGACTCTGTACTTATACCTGCACCACAGAAAAATACTAAATCTCCGTTAATTGTTGCTTGAATGACATCTTCAGGCAATGTAAAACCATTCTCATTGTCAGATTCTCTGCACCCTTCAATAAGTTTTCCTTTAACTTTTACCATCATTTCTACTCCATAATTCTGTTAAAATAACATCATCACTATTCGGTCTAATGATCTCTTCTTTATCTACTTTCACAAATACTGGAACTTGAATTGCATTACCAGTAATTATAACTTCACCTTTACCTAAACTAGGAATTTTATTAAAGGAGGCTTTATCCAGAGTAGGCATAGTATTTACCAACATTCGTAAATCATTATCATTAACTAATCTATGGATGAAATAATTATGGACTTGTGAAAGAATAGTCGGTGAAATATCTGCTGGTCGTTGACTAGACAAAGTTAAGTAGAAACCAAATTTCCGTCCTTCCTTAATAATTTCTTCAAAAATATTCAATCTGTAGTCTTGCCAAGTATCTCCTACAGAATGATTTTGAGCATTTAAAATATTGTGTGCTTCATCAATAATCAAGTGACTAGTACATGTAACATCGTTTCCTGATGTTTTCGTTTTCTGTTGGTCATAGACCATCTTAGAGATAAGCATAGGAATTAATCTAGTAATCTCCTGATTAGCATGGACGAGATTAATAATATTTAAACTAGAAAAATCTCCTTCAATACTCTCTTTAACTTCAACAACCTTTTTCAAACTATTTAAAGCTGTATCAATTCTATGAAATAAAGGATTAATATGCTCAATGTTTGTTGATTTCCAAGTACTATAGTGAACTTTCTGAAAATCTAAAAAGAACTTTAATTTATCTATCAAGTCCAAATAATCAAAACTTTCTGCAAGTTTTTGCCTAATTTCATCAATTTGTAACTTTTTTTCTCCCTGTTCAGTCAAATCAGACTTATCGTTAAAATAATCACGTTCTTCTCCCTGAGTATAATAAGACTTTAATGTTGAATTGTACGTTAACGACGAAACTTGATTAAATATCATCCAGTTTTCTTTTGATATATATGACTTTGCTACTTTAATCCAATTATCTCTTGAATCGGATAATGCTGCATCCCCCGTTGTAAGAATTTTTTTCAACGTTCCAACCACAAATTTTGCAATAACTTCTCCCGTATGTTCTTTTTCATTCCACTCTTTTATTGCTTTCCTAAGAAATGGAACTTGAGTTGCTGAAGAAGCACCAAATAAAATTGATAGAATATCTGGATCAAAAAGGTAGTCCTCAGTAATAGGGATTTTTTTTGATGTATTACTCCTAGTTTTAACATTAAATACTTTCTTGTTGGTATTAGTTACACCAAAGCTATCATCTTTTGTATATTCACCATTAAAATCAATAACATAGAATTTTGAAAACTCTAAAATTTTTTCTCGATAGTCAGACCGAAATAATTCTAAAAATAATTTATGCAATGTATTAGACTTACCACTACCAGTATTCCCAAAAACACCAATATGAGAAGCAAAAATTTTATTAATCGATAAAGGAACAACTTGACCTTCTAAGATTGACTTTCCAATAGAAATAGTTGGCTCAGACTTATTAATCCCATATATTAATTCTAAATCTTTTTTTGAAGTAATGCATACTTCATTACCAATCATAGGTACATATTGACTTGTTACTTGAAATTCACCTTTTTCAATAACACCTTTAGTTTTCAAATGAACAATTCGATAAATCGAATTCTTTGAAAACCGATTATCAAATTCTGTACTTCGAATTGTATTTTGCTGATCAGCAACTTTCTCAGTAACAACAGAAGCGATGATTTTTACATTATTCTGCAAAATTGTCAGATATGCTCCGATTTTTGCACCTTGTAACACATCACCATACCACAAATATTCTGCATCATTAGATAGTTGATACATTCCAACTTGGGAAATATCACCATCCACACCGACAATGACACCCAGTTTTTTAATATTCGACTTCATACTAATTATTCCTCAAAAGACATATCTATAAGTAACTCAGTTAGATTGCTAAGATCGAAACTAAACCAGTCACTTTCATCTTCATCTTCATCTTCAACTTCATGCTTTGTTTTATATTTTTCCTCTAATTCATTAGGTGTAATGACATTCAGATTTCTTGGACAATCGCTGAGACCCAAATTTGTTAATATTGTTTGTTTATCAGATTCAGAATAACAAAATATAAAGACATTTAGTTCAGGATTTTTCAAAGATCTGTTCAACATTTTAGCAATATGTTTATCTTGAAATGAGAATCCAATAACAATAAGAATAGATTGTGGCTTATCTAACTCAAGTTGAAATACTCTTAGCATGTCATGAAAATGATTGTTTAGAAACGTTTCTTGACCCTCTAAGCCAGTTGGTTTAACTACCACAGGATTTTCAACTACACTTTGCCTTATTAAAATATTGTCCTCTTTCTCTCTTTCCCAGTTCATCGAACCATGTGGTTTAATCAAAGATAATGTAGGAAGTTCATTAAGATAGCTATCATTTAATCCCCTATATGCTACAGACTTATTATAGTTAGCACTATCTAAAATCCTATTAAAATATCCATTGCTTCCATCATTGAAGACAAATGATTCATATTTCATCAATTCATCCAGTGACTTCTCAATGAAGAGATCGTAGTTAGTAGTAAAAATATTAATATTTTTTGTCACTTGTCTAGAATTTGCATGGTAAAGCAATTGAAGTATAACTTTAATAAATTCAGAATATCTTTTTAAAACTGCTTTAATATTTTCTTCATCATTAGCATTACTAATATCTTCGAGAACTTTCTTAGAAACTTCTTTAACTTTATCGGATAGTAAATTATTGGCTTCCTCATCTGAAATATCTTTACTTTTGAAAAAAGACATTAAAGGTATTGCTGGAACTGAAGTTCCTGATCCAATTAGAAAATTAAGCCTCTTAGTCATTGCAAAATAACGTAACTGTTTTATATCAAATTTTTCAACCATATTTGTTCCTCGAATAAAAATAAAATACTTCCTTTATCTCCCAACCCTCAACGGCTCAATGATTTCCTCTACTAGCTGGGTATAGGCTTCCTTGATTTGTTTTTTATAGAGGAGAGGATTGAGAGCATCCGCCACCTCTAGCTTATAGTCCTGATAACGCTGGCTCTTGGTTAGCTGGCTTTCTCCTAGTTGTTTTTTAGCTCCCTTACGGTAGTGTTCGACATAGTAACGGAGTTCATCCTCTCCGACATACCAGCGCTTGCTAAAGACTTGGATATGTTGCCGGATGACAGCCTCAATCATCTGATCCAAAATATTTGCGATAGACTGACCACGATAGCTTTCTGGATGTTCTTGGACCTCCCTCCAAAGTTCAGTGATGATCTGGGCAAGATTTGGATTGGTCTTCTCAAGACTCTGAATATAATTATCCACTGCTTCCTTATCTTGAGCGTTTAGGTTCTTTTCTTGACTTTGACCTTGTTCAATCAGGCTTTGGATCAAGGTTAGGATATAGGCATAGTTGATTTCGTCCACTTGGATAGACTCCAGTTCATAGTGGATATCAAGTGGCTCTCCATCGTCATCATCCTCTACTCGGCTTTTTAATTCTGCAAGGACATTTCGATAAAGGCCTAGATACCTTTCCAATTTTTCTCCATCAAGTCCTGTCTGACTGTAAATTTCTTCCTCATCATACTCTTTGTACACTCGGATAGAGGCTAGGTATTTATCAAGGGCTTGATAGGTTTTAGCTAGTTTCCTCAACTCAGGTGTAGAGACTTGCTCGAGATCTAAACCAGTCACATAGTCATCAGCGACAAGATTTTTGAAATCACTACAACTCCGTAAAAAGTTCCTCTTTTCCTCTTCCCAGCTTGGGGCTAGGACCTCGTTTTCACCACCATTTGAGTAGAGCTTGAGGGCATTATCTACTGCTTCCTTAAAGGCTAGAGGCTTTTGGAAGGTGATGATATGACCGTAGGTCTTACTGCTGTCAAAAATACGGTTGGTTCGGCTAAAGGCCTGTATCAAGTCCTGCGGTTGCATGGGTTTGCGGTCGATAAAGAGAGTCGATAGACAAGGCGCATCAAATCCTGTTAAGAGACGATTGACCACAATGACCAAGTCCAACTGCTCATTGCGATAGAGGTATTTGTCCTGCTTTCGAGCTAGACGGTTATTGACATCCGTATTAAAGCCACGCAGATCCGCCATGGTGAAATGGGTATCAAACTCTCGATTATAGTCTTCTAAAACCTGCTTCATGTGGTCTTGGTTGGCTCTTGACTCTTCTTCATTCTCAGTGACTGAATAGGTGATGGTCGCCTTTGGAAAGTCAGGAAGGACCTGCTTGACCCTCTCCGATACCTTGACTCTCGTTTCCCCAGCCTTGACTCGTTTGAGGAGGTCATAGTAGGCTTGGGCTTGAGGGATGGATTTAACGGTTAGGATGGCATTGTAGGTCTTACCTACTCCTTTTTGGAAGCCTAGCTGTTGACGAGATTTATTGATAATGGCATCCAAGACTTCCAGCATATGCTCCTCATTCTCATAGACGGTATCTGGTAGATCATTTTCAGATTTATCCGTGATGAGGGTATTGCGATAATCGACCTTAAAGCCTAAGACAGCTCCGTCATGGATGGCTTCCTTGACTGTATACTCATGGAGACGGTCACCGTACTGTTGCTGGGTGGTTTGGGCTAGATCGCCGACTTGCTGGCGTTTATTTTCCTTAAAGATAGGTGTGCCTGTAAAACCATACCAGAGAGACTGTGGGAAAAAGACCTTAATGTCTTTTTGTGTTTGTGGCGTAACGGCACGGTGGCATTCATCCACGACAAAGGCCACTCGAAGACCCTTGATTTTGTCCGTATCTCTTTGGTAAAGACCTTGTTCAAACTTGCGCATCATAGTGATGATTTTTTGGATGGTCGTTACCACCACACGCTTATCATTGCTTCCTAGTCGCTTGACCAAATCATGAGTATTATCCGTCTCATCAATATCAATGACATCATTGGTCGCATAGGAGAGAAATGACGAAGTGGTCTGTTGGTCCAAGTCCCTGCGGTCAACGACAAAAATCGTCTTTTGAATGGATGGAATCTGGAGGAGATTTCTAGCTACCTTATAGGAGGTCAGGGTCTTTCCTGAACCTGTCGTGTGCCAGACATATCCTGATGCTTGCTGGCGAGAGGCTTCTTGCACTGCTTCGATTGCATGGATCTGGTAAGGACGCAAGAGGATAAGAGCTTTCTTGCTATCATCAAGGACAGAATACTGCATAACCATCTGATGAGCACGAGGGATGGAAAGGACTTCGTGAGCAAAGCTGGTCAAGCTCGTTATGGGTTGGTTGTCCTTATCCACCCACTTGGTTAGAAATTGCTTGTTGAGTTTATTCTCCCTAGCTGCAGCGATATAGCGTGTATCTATCTTATTAGTCACAACAAACATCTGTAAGCTAGAGTAGATGCCACGGAACTTGCCTTCCCTATCATACTTCTTAATTTGATGAAAGGCGTCTAGAAAAGCAACTCTGGGACTTTTAAGCTCGATTTGAATCATTGGAAGGCCATTGATCAAAAGGGTCACATCTAGCCTGCGGTCTTGATCCTGAGAATTTATCTTATCTCTCTCGACTTGGTTGACAACCTCATAACTAGACTTACCAGCTGCGATATTGTCTCGCCAAATGACAGATAAACGGATAGTCCCCAAACTAGCATCTTCTCTCTGAACCTCAACCTTGGCAATGCCATTTTCTCCAACCAACCACTTGGCTGCATCATAGTAGCTAACAAAGTTTAGTTGATTCTTTATCTGACGTTTTTCCTGTTCTGTCAGGGGATAATCTGCCAATAGAGCCACATTGTTCTGGGCTAGCTTTTCAAAGAAGTTTTCCCATAATTGCTCTTCTGTTTTAAGGTCATCTCTATAAGTCCACTGACTTTCCCCAGTCACCAGTTGGTCGATCAGTTGTTTTTCTATCTCCAGTTCTGGTTTTACCTGTATCATACTCTCTCCTTTGCTACTTGTCTGCTCCCTTTATTATAGCATGTTTAGTCTCAAAATCCATCACTCTTCCCATAGCAAAAAGACTCATTCCCCCTTTCTCCTCCAAAATATGGTATAGTAGAATTATACTATCTATGAGGAGTTTACATGTCACAGGATAAACAAATGAAAGCTGTTTCTCCCCTTCTGCAGCAAGTTATCAATATCTCATCGATTGTCGGTGGGGTTGGGAGTTTGATTTTCTGTATTTGGGCTTATCAGGCTGGGATTTTACAGTCTAAAGAAACTCTCTCTGCCTTTATCCGGCAGGCAGGTATCTGGGGGCCACCTCTCTTTATCTTTTTACAGATTTTACAGACGGTCGTCCCTATCATTCCTGGGGCCTTGACCTCAGTCGCTGGGGTCTTTATCTACGGCCACATCATCGGGACTATCTACAACTATATCGGCATCGTGATTGGCTGCGCCATTATCTTTTATCTGGTGCGCCTCTATGGGGCTGCCTTTGTCCAGTCTGTCGTCAGTAAGCGTACCTACGACAAGTATATCGGTTGGTTGGATAAAGGCAATCGCTTTGACCGTTTCTTTATTTTTATGATGATTTGGCCCATTAGTCCAGCTGACTTTCTCTGTATGCTAGCTGCCCTGACCAAGATGAGCTTCAAGCGCTATATGATCATCATCGTTCTGACCAAACCCTTTACCCTCGTGGTTTATACCTACGGTCTGACCTATATTATTGACTTTTTCTGGCAAATGCTTTGACATGTAAAAAATCCGTTTGGTTTCCCAAGCGGATTTTGTGCTTTATTTTGAAACTTCTTTTGCAAGGACAAAGTTTCCAAGAGTAGCAGAACCATTTCCTGCGACTGCTGGCGTCACGATGTAATCACGCACATCAGGTACTGGTAGGTAACCATTGAGAAGAGATGTAAATTTCTCACGGACACGGTCCAGCATGTGTTGTTGAGCCATGACCCCTCCACCAAAGACAATAACGTCTGGGCGGAAAGTCACTGTCGCATTAACCGCAGCTTGAGCGATATAGTAGGCTTGAACATCCCAAACAGGGTTGTTCAGTTCAATGTTTTCCCCACGAACACCTGTACGAGCTTCAAGACTTGGTCCAGCCGCAAAACCTTCCAGACATCCCTTGTGGAAAGGACAAACACCGTTGAATTCTTTTTCAATATCCATTGGGTGTCTAGCCACATAGTAGTGACCCATTTCAGGGTGACCCACACCACCGATAAACTCACCACGTTGGATAACACCTGCACCGATACCTGTACCGATTGTGTAGTAAACCAAGTTTTCGATACGACCACCAGCATTGTTACGGGCAACCACTTCACCGTAAGCAGAGCTGTTTACGTCTGTAGTGAAGTACATTGGCACGTTGAGGGCGCGACGAAGGGCACCAAGCAAGTCCACATTTGCCCAGTTTGGTTTTGGAGTCGTCGTGATAAAGCCATAAGTTTTTGAGTTTTTATCAATATCAATCGGACCAAATGAACCAACTGCAAGACCAGCAAGATTGTCGAATTTTGAGAAGAACTCTATGGTTTTATCGATTGTTTCGATTGGAGTTGTTGTTGGAAATTGTGTTTTTTCTACAACGTTAAAGTTTTCATCACCGACAGCACAGACAAACTTTGTACCGCCCGCTTCCAAGCTTCCATATAATTTTGTCATGATAAACCTCTTGTTTTTATTTTCTTTATTATAGCATACTTCAAAAAAGTTACTTTTCTCTATATTTTAGTTTTTCCTCTGTAAATCTTACTATCTAATAAAAACGAACAAACATATCATTTGTTCGTCTTCACTTTAGAAAGGATTGATTAGATTTTCACTTCAATAACAGCATCACCCTTCGCAACTGAACCTGTTGCGACTGGAGCTACTGAGGCGTAGTCTGCTGTGTTTGTAATGATAAACATTGTTGTATCATCAAGTCCAGCTGCAGCGATTTTGTTTGAGTCAAATGTTCCAAGAACATCGCCAGCTTTAACCTTGTCACCTTGAGCAACTTTTGCTTCAAAACCGTCACCGTTCATAGATACAGTGTCAATACCAACGTGGATCAAAACTTCAGCACCATCAGTTGTTTTCAAACCAAAAGCGTGTCCTGTTGGAAAGGCAATTGAAACTTCAGCATCAGCTGGTGCATAGACCACACCTTGGCTTGGTTTCACAGCGATACCTTGTCCCATAGCTCCACTTGAGAAGACTGGATCATTGACATCAGCAAGAGCGACAACATCACCAACGATAGGAGTTACAAGTGTTTCATTTTGAAGAGATGCTGGAATGTTACCAGTTGTTTCTTCTTGTACCAAACGTTCTGTAGCCGCTTCAGTAGCAACTTCTTTTTCATCCTCATAACCAAACATGTAAGTAAGGGCAAAACCAAGGGCAAATGATACAGCTACCATAAGAATGTATTGTACAAGTTGTCCGTTACCAACATAAAGCATTGTACCAGGGATGATGGTGATACCATTACCAGTACCAGCAAGTCCAAGGATAGAAGCCAATCCACCACCGATTGCACCAGCAATCAATGAAAGGAAGAATGGTTTACGGAAGCGCAAGTTCACCCCGAAGATAGCAGGCTCTGTAATACCTAGGAAGGCAGAAAGAGCAGCTGGGAAAGCAAGTGTTTTCAGTTTTGGATTTTTAGTTTTCACACCAACGGCTACTGTTGCAGCACCTTGAGCAGTCATAGCAGCTGTGATGATAGCGTTGAATGGGTTAGCATGGTCAGCAGCAAGCAATTGAACTTCAAGCAAGTTGAAGATGTGGTGCACACCTGACACGACGATCAATTGGTGAACCCCACCAATCAAGAAACCACCAAGACCAAATGGCAAGTTAAGGATCGCTTTTGTAGCGATAAGGATATAGTTTTCAACGACGTGGAAAACTGGTCCAATGACAAAGAGTCCAAGGATAGACATGACCAAAAGTGTCACGAATGGTGTTACCAAGAGGTCAATGACATCTGGAACAACCTTGCGGACAGCTTTTTCAAATTTTGCTCCGACAACCCCGATGATGAAGGCTGGAAGAACGGAACCTTGCAAACCAACAACAGGAATGAAACCAAAGAAGTTCATAGCTGTTACTTCACCACCTGAAGCGACTGCCCAAGCGTTTGGAAGTGAGCCAGAAACAAGCATCATACCAAGAACGATACCAACGGCAGGATTTCCACCGAATACACGGAAGGTTGACCACACAACCAAACCTGGCAAGATGATGAAGGCTGTATCTGTCAAGATTTGTGTGTAAGTTGCAAAGTCACCTGGAAGTGGCATTTCAAGAGCGTTGAAAAGACCACGCACACCCATGAAGAGACCTGTCGCTACGATAACCGGGATGATTGGAACGAAAACGTCACCGAAAGTACGGATAGCACGTTGGAAACAGTTCCCTTGTTTCGCAGCTTCTGCTTTCATGTCATCTTTAGATGATGTTGGCAAACCAAGTGCAACAACTTCATCGTACATTTTATTAACTGTACCTGTACCAAAGATGATTTGGTATTGACCTGAGTTAAAGAAAGCACCTTGAACTTTTTCCAAGTTCTCAATCACTTCTTTATTGATTTTTCCTTCATCTTTGACCATGACACGAAGACGAGTCGCACAGTGGGCAACACTGTTGACATTTTCACGTCCGCCCAAGGCATCGATGACTTTTTTTGCAATTTCCTGATTGTTCATTTGCAAAAATCTCCTTATATAAAATTTTGTTCTTGTTTGAAAGCGATTTTATCCGCCCTACGACTTTTATTTTATCATGTTTTAGAAATATGTCAAGCGTTTTGCAGAAAAAATATCATTTCCACTTAGTAGCCTTGCTTTAGATTGATTGTTTTATCAGGTATTCCTTGAAAAAATAAGTTTGTAATCTTGGTTAAAAAGGCTTTTATTTCATTATCTTTCATCTTTTCTTGAAAAGTTGATTGATTTTCTGGTTTTGCTTTGTGATAAACGTTTGACAGTTTTTTCTCTTTTTTAACATAAAAGACTTGCTTTTTTAACCGAAAACGGTTACTATTAAAAGTGATAAGATTTTTGGAGGAATGAATGAATGGAATGGACAACTGAGCGTCGTTACAGACTTTATCAAGATTGGACGCAAGAAGAAATTCAACATATAAAAGAAAATATGGCACAATCTCCATGGCATACTCATTACCATGTTGAGCCAAAAACAGGACTTCTCAACGATCCAAATGGCTTTTCCTACTTTGATGGGAAGTGGGTTGTTTTTTATCAAAACTTTCCTTTTGGTGCAGCCCACGGTTTGAAATCTTGGGTGCAGTTGGAAAGTGAGGACTTGGTTCACTTCACAGAAACTGGAGTCAAAGTTTTGCCTGATACTCCATTAGATAGCCACGGTGCCTACTCTGGTTCTGCCATGCAGTTTGGCGATAACTTGTTCCTATTTTATACAGGAAATGTCCGTGATGAAAACTGGATCCGTCACCCATACCAGATTGGGGCTTTGATGGATAAGGATGGCAAGATTACCAAGATTGATAATATCTTGATTGACCAGCCAGCTGACTCTACTGATCACTTCCGTGATCCGCAAATTTTTAACTTCAAGGGCCAATACTATGCTATCGTCGGTGGACAGGACTTGGAGAAAAAAGGCTTCGTCCGTCTCTACAAGTCTGTAGACAACGACTATACAAACTGGCAAGCCGTTGGCAACCTTGACTTTGCTAACGACCGAACTGCCTATATGATGGAATGCCCAAATCTGGTCTTTGTAGGAGAGCAACCTGTCCTTCTTTACTGCCCACAAGGATTGGATAAGAAAGTTCTAGACTACGATAATATCTATCCAAATATGTATAAAATTGGGGCTTCCTTTGACCCTGAAAATGCTAAAATGGTAGATGTGTCTCAACTTCAAAACATGGATTATGGTTTCGAAGCCTATGCAACCCAAGCCTTCAACGCTCCTGACGGACGTGCTCTAGCAGTTAGCTGGCTTGGCTTACCAGATGTTTCTTACCCATCTGACCGTTTTGACCACCAAGGAACCTTCTCTTTGGTTAAAGAATTGACTATCAAAGACGGTAAGCTCTACCAATACCCAGTCGCAGCGATCAAGGACCTTCGTGCTTCTGAAGAAGCCTTCTCAAACCGTGCCCAAACCAATAACACTTACGAACTTGAACTCAGCTTGGAAGCTAATAGCCAGAGCGAGATTGTCTTACTGGCTGATCAAGAAGGCAAGGGACTTTCCATCAACTTTGACCTTGTAAATGGTCAAGTGACAGTAGATCGTAGCCAGGCTGGTGAACAGTATGCCCAAGAATTTGGAACAACTCGCTCTTGCCCTATCGACAATCAAGATACTACTGCTACGATTTTCATCGATAACTCTGTCTTTGAAATTTTCATCAATAAAGGAGAAAAAGTATTTTCCGGTCGTGTCTTCCCACATGCGGACCAAAATGGTATCCTGATTAAATCTGGAAACCCAACTGGAACCTACTATGAATTAGATTATGGTCGCAAAACTAACTGATGTCGCCAAACTTGCAGGCGTCAGCCCTACTACCGTTTCTCGGGTTATTAACAAAAAAGGTTATCTCTCTGAAAAAACCATTCAAAAGGTAAATGAAGCCATGCGGGAATTGGGCTATAAACCCAACAACCTAGCTCGTAGCTTGCAAGGAAAATCAGCTAAGTTAATCGGCTTGATTTTCCCCAATATTTCTAACGTTTTCTATGCAGAATTGATTGATAAGCTGGAACACCAACTCTTCAAAAATGGTTATAAGACCATTATCTGCAACAGTGAACACGATTCTGAAAAGGAACGCGAATACATCGAAATGTTGGAAGCCAATCAGGTGGACGGCATCATTTCTGGTAGTCACAACTTGGGAATTGAAGACTACAATCGTGTGACAGCACCGATTATTTCCTTCGACCGAAACTTGTCTCCAGACATCCCTGTCGTTTCCTCTGATAACTATGCTGGTGGAGTTCTTGCCGCCCAGACTTTGGTTAAGACAGGCGCCCAGTCTATCATCATGATTACAGGGAATGACAATTCCAATTCGCCAACTGGACTACGCCACGCTGGCTTTGCCTCTGTTCTACCCAAAGCACCTATTATCAATGTTTCTAGTGACTTTTCTCCTGTCAGAAAAGAAATGGAAATCAAGAATATCTTGACCCGCCAAAAGCCAGATGCCATCTTTGCTTCAGATGACTTGACTGCTATTCTGGTCATTAAAATCGCTCAAGAATTGGGCATTTCTGTCCCAGAAGAGCTCAAGGTCATTGGCTATGATGGAACCTACTTTATTGAGAATTACTATCCTCAACTAGCTACTATCAAGCAACCCTTGGAAGAGATAGCCTGCCTCACTGTTGATCTTCTCTTACAGAAGATTGAAGGCAAGGAAGTCGCAACAACAGGTTACTTCTTACCAGTTACATTATTACCAGGAAAAAGTATTTGATACTCTTCGAAAATCTCTTCAAACCACGTCAGCGTCGCCTTACCGTATGTATGGTTACTGACTTCGTCAGTTCTATCCACAACCTCAAAACAGTCTTTTGAGCTGACTTCGTCAGTCTTATCTACAACCTCAAAGCAGTGCTTTGAGCAACCTGCGGCTAGCTTCCTAATTTGCTCTTTGATTTTCATTGAGTATAAGCACAAGAAAACTCAGACCGATTCGTCTGAGTTTTTTATGATCTTAAGTTTTCGAGATAGCGCTGGGCTGTCTCTAAGTTAAAGGTTTTATCTGCGATGAGGCGCTCTACTAGGGGAGCAACCTCAGCCTCACTGGCACCTGCTAGAAGAGCTAGGGATTTGGCCTGCAATTTCATGTGACCTTGCTGGATGCCTGTACTCACCAAGGCTTTGAGGGCTGCAAAGTTTTGTGCAAGCCCGATAGAGACAATGATCTGGGCTAATTCTTTAGCAGATGGATTTCCCAGTAGTTCATGACTGAGAGCTACACGAGGGTTGAGGCCGATAGAGCCACCCTTGGTCGCTACAGGCATGGGCAGGGTCATCTCACCGACCAATTCTTCTCTTTCAAGGTCCAGTGTCCATTGACTAAGACCTTGATAGCGTCCATCTCGACTGGCAAAGGCATGGGCACCCGCCTCAATGGCACGCCAGTCATTACCAGTGGCAATCAAAATCGCATCAATACCGTTAAATATCCCTTTATTATGAGTAGCTGCACGATAAGGATCAGCCTGCGCAAACTGACTAGCCAAAGCTATTTTCTCCGCAATCTCTCGTCCTTGATCCTTTTGGCGGCTCAAGTAGCGAAAGGCAATGCGACAGCTTGCAGTCACCAGAGAATCGGTTGCGTAGTTTGATAGAATCCCCATGAGACTCTGTCCCTGACTGAGTTCTTCTAAGACTGGTTTCAAGGCCTCCAGCATGGTGTTGAGCATATTGGCACCCATGGCTTCCTGGGTATCGACATGGAGATAAACAACGAGAAAGTCTGTTTCGCCTTTAATCTGTTCTACATGTAAATCACGCGCCCCACCTCCGCGTTTAACGATAGAAGGATAGGCTTGATTTGCAAGTTCCAAGAGTTCTGCTTTCTTGTCGGCAATCTTCTCTTGCACTTGTTCAGGATTAGCAACTTGATAAAGGGCTACCTGCCCAATCATCTGACGCTCATGGACTTGTGCAGTAAAACCACCTGCTCGCTTGATGATTTTGCTGGCATAACTAGCCGCAGCAACCACAGAGGGCTCTTCCGTCACATAGGGAACTGTGTATTCCTGACCGTTGACGAGGACCTCTGGGACCAGCGAATAAGGCAGAGAAAAAGTTCCCACTACATTCTCACTCAGCTGGTCTGCGACAGTCACGCTAATCTGTTCATCCCGATCCAGACTCGCTTGCTTGTCAGGACTAAGGAGCGCCTGAGCTTGTAACAGCTCGAGGCGCTCTTGGTATGATTTTTTAGAAAATCCATTCCAACTTATCTTCATTATTTTTCAACCTTGCTATAACGGCGTTGGTGATCGACAATTTCAACCAAGGCAAAATCTTGATTTTCAAAACCTGCAAACTGGGCAGAGTTTGTTTCATCCAAGTCAACTTCTTCAAAGAAAACCTTTTCGTATTCTGCAACAGATAAGGCAGTTCTTTGGTTGAGCTTGTTCAAGCGGTCTTTATCTAGATATGCTTCATATCCTTCAACTAATTCACCACTGAAGAACTCCGCCACAGCCCCACTTCCATAACTATAAAGGGCAATTTTATCTCCAGCCTTCAGACTATCTGTATTTTCCAAAAGAGACAAGAGTCCGAGGAAGAGGGAACCTGTATAGATATTTCCCACCTTTTGACTGTAGAGAATAGACTGGTCAAAATGCTTTTGCAAGAGGTCTTTTTTCTCTTGAGGCAAGTTCTTGTCCATGATTTTTTTCAAGCCTTTTAGCGCCAATTTAGGATAAGGCAAGTGGAAGCAAACAGCCGCAAAATCATCTAAAGTAAGCTGGTAGCGTTTTTGGTATTCAAGCCAAGTCGTTTTCAAACTATCCAAATATTGTTGGGTAGAATAGACACCATTTACATAAGGGGTTGTTGAGTAATTTGGACGCCAGAAATCCATGATGTCACGGGTTTGAGCTACATTGTCATTATTAAAGGCCATAATACGTGGATTTTGTGTAATCAACATGGCCACACTTCCAGCTCCCTGAGTTGGTTCTCCTGGAGTTTCAATACCGTATTTGGCAATATCGCTTGCGATGACCAAGACCTTGGACTCTGGAGAATTTTCCACATGTAATTTGGCATAATGAAGGGCAGCTGTCGCTCCGTAGCAAGCTTCCTTGATCTCAAAACTACGAGCAAAAGGCTGGATGCCTAGCAAACCATGAACAAAGACGGCCGCAGCCTTACTCTGGTCAATTCCTGACTCGGTAGCCACAATGACCATATCAATTTCTTGTCTTTCTTGCTCAGTTAAAATAGAGTCACTTGCACTAGCGGCCAAGGTCACGATATCTTCAGTTAGGGGCGCAATACTCAATTCTTCGAGTAAGAGTCCTTTGCTTAATTTTTCAGGGTCAATTCCCCTCGCTTCTGCTAAGTCTTGTAATTTCAAGACATATTGACTGGTCGCAAAACCAATCTTATCAATACCGATTGTCATATTTACCTCTGTTTTATCATTCATGTAAAAAATCGTTCATTACTATTTTATCACAAATAGCAGTAAAAGAGAGAAAAAAGACTTGATTCACCAAAGCAAGTCCCTTATTATTCTAATTATTTTGCTGTTTTCGTAAGTAGGAATACAGTCTAAGAATCACTGTTCCACTAGCCATGCCAATAGAAATTACCAGAGCCAGCATGACAACCAAGGTTGCATTAGCAATAGCATGACTATAATCCCCCGTCACAAAAAAGGCAGTTGTCCGATAAGAAAGATAACCTGGAACCAGAGGTGCCAAGATAGCCAAGATAAAGACCACAGCAGGTGTCTTGTAAAGAATACTTAAAATCTGGCTGATACAAGAACCGATAATAGCCGCAATAAAGGTGGCTACAATGACATTGGTCGGTTCCTTGAGCAAGAGATAGATTAGCCAGACAGCCATGCCCAAAATCCCTCCTGGTAAGAGCATGGACCGTTGAACGTTGAGTACGATTAAAAAGGTAATAATAGCAAGAAGACTTGCTACTGCTTGTAATAAAAAGGTCGTTAGTGTCATATTAGTTCATCAATACCAAGGCGACAGAAGTTCCTGCCCCTAAAGCAAGGGTAATGAGCAGGGATTCAAACATCTTACTCATACCAGAGTTTATGTGGTTGGTCATGATATCCCGAACCGCATTTGTTAAGGCAATTCCTGGTACAAAAGGCATAACCGCACCAGCTATAATCAAATCTGCCGTTGAAGGAAATCCTGTATAGCGAGCCCAAAACTGGGCAATCATCCCAAAGACAAAGGCCCCAGCAAATGCTGTCACAAAGGGAATTCGTATAAACTTTTCCACATATAGGGAAAAGGCAAAACCAAATAAAGTAGCCACTCCTGCCCCGAGTGCGTCGTAGATATTTCCACTAAACATAACTGAAAAGAACGGAGCACTAAAGGTCGCAGCCAGAGTCACCTGCACCTTGGTATAGGGAAGCGGTTGAGCTTGCAAGACCGTCAATTGCTTGAAGGCTGTCTCTAAATCAATCTGCCCCCTAACCAGCTGACGAGAAATCTGGTTCACATCGCAGACTTTTTCAATGTTATAAGAAGAGGAGGTCACACGCTTCATGCGCGAAATATTGGTATTTTCAATCGAGAAAAAGATTGCGGCAGGCATGGCAAGAACATTGCAATCCACAATCCCTTGCGAATGCGCAATGCGAATCATGGTATCCTCTACACGATGAATCTCTGAACCACTTTTGAGAAGAATGGTTCCAGCTAACATAATCACATCAATGACGGCATTTAATTCTTTTGATTCTTCCATGCTTGCCTCCTTTTATCAACTCCCTCTATTCTATCACAAATCTGGAGTCAAAAAAAATCTTTGCCATGAAATCATGACAAAGATTCGTTTAATCACGAGAATTCTCGTGGTTGCCTTCACTACTTGATTGAGTAGAAGCTGGTGCATTCCCTCGTTGATTTCCTTGTTGGTTCCCCTGACTTGGTGTTGTAGTAG
>CAUTTK010000024.1:0-18373 GCA_963541475.1 uncultured Streptococcus sp.
CTATCTAGTGTAACAAAAAAGCAGTAATTTTTCAACTGCTCTTTCTTATTTATTTGGCATAATCTACTGCACGAAGCTCGCGAATCACGGTTACCTTGATATTTCCTGGGTAATCGAGATTGTTTTCAATTTTCTCACGAACTTTGTGAGCCAAGATTGTGACTTTGTCGTCCTTGATTTGTCCTGGATTGACCATGATACGGATCTCACGTCCTGCTTGAAGGGCAAAGCTAGTTTGCACTCCTTCAAAGCCATTCGCAATTTCTTCCAAATCATGAAGACGCTTGATGTAGCTTTCAAGAGACTCACTACGAGCACCTGGACGTGCCGCACTCAAGGCATCTGCTGCAGCAACGATCACTGCAATGACACTTTCTGCTTCGACATCGCCGTGGTGGCTAGCAATGGTATTCACCACAACTGGATGTTCCTTGTACTTACGTGCCAATTCCATACCGATTTCAACGTGGCTTCCTTCAACCTCGCGGTCAATGGCTTTCCCGATATCGTGAAGGAATCCAGCACGACGGGCAAGAGCCGCATTTTCACCCAGTTCGCTCGCCATGATACCAGCCAACTTAGCAACCTCAATCGAATGGCGCAAGACATTTTGTCCATAAGAAGTACGGAACTGCAAACGTCCCATAATCTTCATCAAATCTGGATGAAGGTTTGGTGCACCAATCTCATAGGCAGCAGCCTCACCGTATTCACGGATCTTATTGTCAATCTCTTGACGGTTTTTCTCAACCAACTCTTCGATACGAGCTGGGTGGATACGACCATCTTTGAGCAACATTTCCATAGTCATACGGGCAATTTCGCGACGAATCGGATCAAAACCTGACAAGGTTACCACTTCTGGTGTATCGTCAATAATCACATCGACCCCTGTCAAACTTTCAAAGGTACGAATGTTACGACCTTCACGACCAATAATGCGTCCCTTCATAGTATCATCTGGTAAGTGAACTGTTGAGTTGGTTGACTCCGCTACATATTCACCAGCGATACGTTGCATGGCTTGAACCAAGATATCCTTGGCCATTTTGTCAGAACGTTCCTTGACCTCTTGCTCAGCTTCACGAATACGGCTGGCAATCTCCTTGGTCAAGTTTTCCTCTGTCTGTGCCAAGATAATATCTCGTGCTTCTGCCTGAGACAGAGCACCAATACGCTCTAGCTCTGCTTCTTTTTGTCTTTCGACTTCCTCTAATTGCTCTTCACGCGCATCAAGGTTTTTCGCTCTATCAGAAATACTTTGTTCTTTTTGTTCAAGTGTTTGTTCTTTACTCGTCAAATTGTCGTCCTTACGGTCGAGGCTAGTAGCTCTCTCTGTCAAACGACTTTCGATTTGTTTGAGTTCTTGACGTTCTGATTTGAATTCAGCGTCCACTTCTTCACGGTATTTTCTGGCTTCTTCTTTGGCCTCCAATAGTGCTTCTTTTTTAAGAGACTTGCTTTCACGCTTGGCTTCATTAACAAGTAAATCCGCTTCACGTTCAGCTTGTCCACGTAAATTAGTTGCTTCTTGTTCAGCATTTAAAAGCATCAACTCTGCAGCTTCCTGAGATGATTTCATCTTGGCTGAGATGCTGACATATCCAATGACTAAACCAATGATGACGGCAAAAACAGCAATCGCAAGCGACATGATTTCCATGTTTTTACCTCATTTTATTGTTATTCCGAATGACATACATTCTTTTACATTCTACCATAAAAAAGTGATTTTCACAAACCTAAAATAGAATATGTTTTGGGGAAATTAGTGTGAATTTTAGGATTACACTTCTTCGGATCCCTTCAAACTTTTGAACACGTCATCAATAAATATATCTGCTAATCTCTTCTTGAAAGAATCATTATTTAATAGAGCACCAAATAAATCTTGACTCTGAGAGTATCCTTCTATAAGAGCATTGTCAATCTCTTCTTCAAAAGCAAAAACGAAATCTTCTCTAGAGTTGACACGAGCAGATTGCTTTAGTCTTGGGTTCTTTTTCATCAATTCACGAATGGATACCGCTCCACTTAGACCGACTTGGTGATCAATATCCAAATCCAACTGTTCGTTAATTTCATCTAAGATTTCAGATAAACGCTTCTCCTGGTCAGTCGTAACACCTCCAGTACTTGGCTTGGTAAGTATTAACTCTGGATGATATTCCAATTCAGAAACTGACCTGAAAGAACCTGTTTGCTTATGTTTCATATAGTCCACTACGATCTTATCTGCAATTGTAAAGTCATCTCCTCCAATGCGAACATCAATCATCTTGACAAGACTTTGCAGATAATTATAACGTTCGTGTAGAACTTCATTTTGATAAGCAGTTGCCTGAATCAAGAAAGTATACATTCTAAGAAAACCTCGAATAACCTTTCGAATAGAAAGTTGTTCTTTCTCATCAAACCGTCTAACTCTATCATAACCTTGATTTAACAGAGAAACCATCTTTTGTTTTTCTCTGCTGTTTCTCTTTTCTTGGTATAAGAATTGATTAAACTCATGAACAACATCACTGTCCAAGATACCATACTCATCAATTTTCCGATCCAAGGTCAAGACATCACTAGGTGTGACTGTATCTGCTAAAATAGTCTCACGGTAGTACGGAGAAAAAGCTGAGCGAATATCGTCATAAGTATTTTTAAAATCAAGGATAAAGGTCTTCTTGTTGTAACCTCTATAGATACGATTCAAACGAGACAATGTTTGCACCGCAGCAACACTTCGCAACTTTTTATCTACATACATAGCAACCAGTTTTGGTTGATCAAAACCTGTCTGATACTTAT
The DNA here is from genome assembly GCA_963541475.1 of uncultured Streptococcus sp. Classification (GTDB taxonomy): domain Bacteria; phylum Bacillota; class Bacilli; order Lactobacillales; family Streptococcaceae; genus Streptococcus. The sequence continues at coordinate 2,803 of CAUTTK010000024.1, forward strand.
TTGCCACAATCAGGATTTGGTAGTCCTCCGTATCAAAATGATCTTTCAAATAATCTTCCTTGACCTGATTCATTTGCGACTCAGTATATTCACTACCTTGGTAATCAACCTTGCCAGAAAAGGCAATCAGTGTTCCAATACTAGTGATACTGTGGTCTTTGAAGTACTTTTGAAAGGCCAATTGATACTTAACTGCTGCCTCACGACCAGAGGTCACAATCATAGCCTTACCTTGACCACCCAATTCAGCCATAATATCATGACTGATAAAGTGATTCATGATAATTTCAACCTTTTGATTGATATTTTCATCAGATAATTCTACAAACTTTGCAATCTTACGCTTGGCAAGAGTTGTTTTTAGCTCAGGATCTTCTTCGACTGCTTTATTGAGCTTGTAATAGGTCTTATAAGTCGTATAGTTATCTAAAACATCTAGAATAAAACCTTCCTCAATAGCTTGCTTCATACTATAAACATCAAAAGGAGCTTTAGAACCATCTGCTTGTGTTGTACCAAATAGCTGTAGAGTTGTCGCCTTGGGAGTTGCGGTAAAGGCAATGATTGAGACATTGTCCTGCTTACCTGTCCGAGCAATCTCCTGCTCGATAGCATCCGCAACACTTACTTCTTGAATCTCATCGATAGTTCCATCTTCTGTATCTGTTTCTGTCAAGACTTGACTAACCGAACTCATATAGGATCCTGTCGTTGAACTGTGGGCTTCATCAATCAGGATGGCAAATTTCTTTTTCGCAGTGTTCCCTACAGACATCCAGTTGGATTGGTTGATCTGGGCAAACTTATGAATCGTCGTAGCTATGATTTTTGTATTTCCTGCTATCGCATCTGCCAAGTCACTGGAGGTTTCGTTGTCGCCCATTACCTTGACCACTCCAGGCTTGTGGGAGATTTCCTTGACTGCTTCTTGCAATTGACGGTCAACTACGATACGGTCTGTAACGATTAATACAGTATCCACAATGTTTTGATTCTGATCATCATGAAGAGAAACTAAACTATGAGCCAACCAGGCAATGGTATTGGTTTTACCAGAACCAGCCGAATGCTGAATCAGATAATTACTGTCAGTATGGTTGACTTTCATATCCTCTAGGAGACGGCTAACTGCTCTTCGCTGATGGTATCTCGGGAAAATCAAGGTCTTCTTTTTATGCTTATCCATCTCAAAAAAGATAAAACTCTCTATTAACTGGAGAATACTATCCTTGGTCAAGACATCAAGCCACAAGTAGTCTGTATCGACACCATCAGGGTTGCCACTTCCCATCTCAATACCTTCCCCTTTCCCCACATTAAAAGGTAGAAAATAGGTTTCTTGTCCTTTCAATTGCGTCGTCATATAGACTTCTAGGGTATCCACTGCAAAGGAAGCCAAGACTCCCTGTTCAAAACGGAAAAGACGATTCTTAGGATTGCGTCCCTTGAGCTGCTTGATGGCATCCTGAACAGACTGACCACTGGGATTAAACTTAAGCTCTATAGCAAATAGTGCTAATCCATTGATAAAGATAACAAGGTCAATGCGGTCGCTCTCCTCGTAAACCACTTCTTCCATAATAGATAGACAGTTGGCTTGGTATTGTTGAACAGCCTTTTCATTAAAACTAGTCGCAGGTTTACGATAAAGAAGACGAAGTTGTTTATTTTCAATAAAGACACCCTCTTTTAAGGCGAATAAAAAGCCACCCTTGACGATTTCTTTATTAATCAGATTGACGATTGTCTCCTTGCTAAGCTTTTTAAGGAGATAGTCCATGGTCTCCTCTTGGGTCTCCATCAGAAAATTCCATAGGAGTTCCACATCCATGGCTAATCTAGGATCGTAGCAAGTAGCGTCCCGCTGAATATAGTCATTCTTATCTCTCAAATCTTTGATAATCCACTGTTGGAAATCATAGCGCTCCTTCAAGCCCAAATTTGCCATAGCTTCTCACTTTCTATCATTTATTAAACATGATTTTTTCTTCATCAAGACTTTTTATAATATACTCATCGATTAATTTATTATCTTCTTCATTTTTTGAAAAATTACTTTTAATATTATTTGGGGTTCTATACTCCAACAAACGATGAATAACATTCTCACTTCTATCCCTGTACCAAGTCCAATCTATTTCAGGATAAAGACCTCTAATGTCTACTTTGATATCTTTTAAAATATCAAAATCAGAAAAATATCCTTCACTACTTAGAGTATATAAATCTTCCACTGATTTTTCTCTTGGATTTGGGAAACTCTTTACACCATCCTCCTGATTTTCATTAATTCTTTTAATCAAGTACTGGTATATTTGATTTTGTATCTTAGGAAAATCATACACTTCATAAAGCATCAGTTTGATTACTTTGTGGTAATTTATGTTTTCTGAATCCTCATAAGCGCTTAGAAGTTCGAGAATTTCATGTTTAATGTCCTCTTCAAGATTTTTAAATAAATGACACACCAAATCAGAATACTCCATAATATCTTTAACATCATTATTTTGATATTTAATTTTTAAAATATCTATATTTAGCTTTTCAAGCACTACTTTCACAGTTTCTTCTTCAGTTGAACAGTATTCCAATAACCGAGAATATAATGGATACGCTGAATTATATGGTGATAAATCATTCTCCAAAATTTCATTTAAATGTTTATTAACAATATTAACTATCCTAGATTGCAATAAAGTACTCTTAATATCGTCTTTATTATCAAGAACAATTTTAATAAGTCCTTCAATTTCTTGACTCCAACTATAATACAATGTTTGACTATCTAAAATATCCACTATTCTATGTGCTTCTATATCATCAATAAGAGGAAGAAAAGTTAGCATGTTTCTAAGCTCTCTATGACTCTCAACCTCCGTCGTCTCAGCTCTTTTTTGCAGATGAATAATGCGTTCCAACAAGAAGTCTTTCGCTTTATCAGTAACTTTTATTTTGCTAAATGAATAGTTTCTAAAATATAAATTTACAACCTTAAAATCTATACTAGGAAGGATTAATTGAACATCATCCAAATCAAGATCTCTAATCCACGAGGCCGTTCTATCAAAAATACTTTTTTCAGTATTTACATATGAATTATCATAACTGAGTAATAATATTTCTAAATATCTATTAATAATTGATTTATAAATATGGTAATGTTCAAGACATAAACAATTTAATTTTAAAAAGTTATAAAGATTTTTTATCGCAAATTCCGCATTAAAAAGATGATCATTAAAAGACCAACCTCCTCTCCTGTAATTTTCATGCTCTTCACGAATTTTATCAAATAGTTCATTAATCGTTTCTAATTTTCGATATAAAAAATTGAGATTGAGTATTGAATCTCTAAAAAATTCTATAATCCTTTTCTCATCCCCTGTAACCGAATTAATAATTTGTTCAGTTAGTTCATTTAACTCTCCATCATATAAAGGGGCAGCATAGCTTAATTCGTTTGTTCCATTAAAAAAATGAATCGGAATATGCTGGAAATTAAATTCACACACCAGAAAATTAAAATAGTCTTTCTGACGAAACGCTGTATTTGCTAACTCTCTGAATTTTGCTTTTGCTAAAGAATATTTTTTTTCTTCATACATTCTAAAAGCTTCACTTAGAAAGTCATTTACTTTTAAATCTCTAGGTTCATTAATATCTATATTCAAAAAACGAGTTAAAAGAGATTTGTTATATACTATATTTCGTAATTCTTCATTATCCTCAATTTCAAATCTTAAGCTATCATTTCCAAGCCAACGATATTCATCATTCCTTGTTAAAGCCCTTCCTCTTAAAGAGGAATATCTTGAAAAATCATTCGAATCAATAAAATTGAGCCTATCTAAGAAAGCAAGTTGATTCCATAAATCATTAGAATTATTTATTTCTCCATTTCTATTTTTAGATATAGATTCTAAGAACTCCTTTGTCCTTAGGAATAAATTATTCTCTTCTTCCACCACTCCTTCAGCAAGAAGTTTTCCATTAGAGACAATGATAATTCCTTGTTTTTTGTAATAATCTCGGATAATTGTTGGAGGTTCTTCAGGTGTGTAAAAATAAGCGTTTTTAGCATCCAATTTAAATGTATTTTGAATCAATCGAAATATAGAATTAAAAGTTGAATCACCTAGAGAATAACCTACAAACAATAAGGTATGGTTCATTATCAGCGACTGTATTAAGGTTGAAATCATCGGAAAATTCAAAGTGTAGTCTAAGTAATCATCTTCTTTTAACACAATATTCTTCTTATTGAAGTCGCCATGCATTTTAATCAAATATCTTTCCGAGCTCGTATAAGGAATATCTTTATCCTCTGCGACTACATTATACTTTAACAAACCACTTTCAAACTGACTCTCCATAAGTGAATCATAGTTTGTCGTGATAATATGTTTTGGTGCTATTTTTTCTATTAATTTGTGTAACTCATTTGGTTTACTTGTACCCTTACTAAAGAAAACTTCTTCAATCTTTTTTGTATACTGATTTTTTCCAAAAGTATCATAATAATATTGAGCAACTCTTAGGGGATCTTTTGTTTTTTCTTCTGGTAAGTTCAACTCATTTTCTAATGATCGAATTAATTCTTTCCAAGTCGGCAAATTTGAATTAGCTGATATCCCTGCTCCAACAAATAATATTAAAGAATTTTCATTAATAGATTTCTTTATTTGAGATACAGATAAACTATAATTTTCTTCCATATTTTAAGACCGTCCTATCATTCACTTGTGTCAACTAAATACAAGTCACACTTCTAAACCCTTTTCTTCCCTGTCACATAATCATAAATAAGAGTTTGTCGTTGTTTGTTGATATTTGCAATTTGTTGCTCTTTTGTTTTTATCATCTGATTAATTGTCAACATTTTTTTGTTTAAATACTGACTAATTTCATACTGATAGTCTAATCCTGGAGCAATTATTTTAAAATTTCCAATATTTTCAAAACTCAATCCTTCCCTATTTCCGCTAATTTGATGAGTTTTAATCATAAACTGTCCGAATTCAGACATAATAAAATACATTAAATAATCTGGCAATACATACCTATTACTTCTAATAATGCAAACATGTTGATTAACATTTGCCTCTATATCTAAATCATATTTTGCTACTCTTCCAATAGAAGCTCCTGTTATATTTAATAAAATATCATTTTTTTTAACGCAAGTTCCAATCATCTGTTGATGAATATTCCTATTAATATAAGTTGCTTTATCTTCTAAAAGTATTAATCCATTATAAATATTTTGACTTCGTATAAATAATATTCCCGTTTCTTCAAAAATTTCAGATCCTCCCAATGGAGTCTTACCACTTCCAATTTTATTTGCCAGGTACTTTAGTCGACTCACTCCCCACCCTTGAGGCACCTGTCCAATCCAGTCAATTCCTGAATCTTTCACTGGGACTGTTTTATCCAGTCCTTTTGTGACGGTTTCATAAATCAAGCTAGCGCGGTAGTCTTTGAGTTTTTGAATCTGCTCTTCCAATAGGGCTTTAACCTTATCTAACTGAGCTGTTTTCTTGTCTAGGAAATCAGCAATTTTAGTTTGTTCTGAACTGTCTGGCTGAGGAATATTCCAGTTTTTTATTAAATTTTGACTTATGTTTGGTTGAGTCCCACCCTGAGCAGAAAAAATCAAATTATTTTTACTTGCTTCTATAGCATATTTCCCAAATCTTACTTTTTCAGACGTTCCCAACATTACGACAACAGCCTGATTAACGCAAGCATCTATACAACTAATAGCAACATTCCCTACCGAAGCACCATACATTGCTAAAGCGATAAAAGGTTGTTGGTATATTTTTAAAGCAGAAGTAGATTGGAAACCTTGATATGTAATTGTTTTACTTACTTTTATTACCTCGTCAGTCTGATATAAATCACCAGATTGAATCCAATTTATATCACCATCATAAAATGTTTCATTATCACTTTTGGGAGTCGTTCCACTACCAATTTCTTCAAAGATATGTTTAATACCTTTCACTTCCCACTCTTCTGGTATCTGTCCGATCCAGTCGATGCCACTCTCTTTCATCCTAGTCATATTTTAGTTCCTCCAAGAGGGTCTGTAGTTCTGCTTCCAAGTCATAGAACTCTGCCAATAACTTCTCTGCACTTTCTGGTTCTTGGTAGTGATAGAAATAGCGGGTAAAAGGAATCTCTGCTCCATAGCCTTTTTCCTCATCAAACCAGTAGTGGGCGTCAGGTACATGAGGATAAACCTCACGCGCAAAGTAGGTTTCCACATCCTCTGTCAGCTTAACGATTTCACTGTCCTTGGTTGTCTTATCATAGACAATCCCATCAGCAATCTCATTTGCCTTGTTTTTCTTCTTAGTGCGGATAACTTCTGCTGTCTTGTCCATTTCACTCATAGCAAGAGCTAGCGCATTGACATTGGCAGGCGTAAGTTTAAAGTCTCCCATCAAGTCCTTGATGGCTTGAACAAAGTTCTCAAAGTTAGGATAAGTCTTGTCAGAGCTTCCCTTAGCAAGAGCTGTCAGGATAGCTTCTTGCTTGGTCTTGCCAGCTACAAAGTCCTGTAATTTTTTCTCATCCTTGGCTGAACGTGGTTCCATCTCTAGTAATTCTTGGTACTTGTATTCATCAAATAGTTTAGCTAGGAAAGGAACGCTTTTCGCTTTCTCAATTGTTTCTTCGCTTATCTGGCCACGACGTTGCAGAGGTTGCATAACTGTAAACTCTCGATAGAGAAACTCTTGATTGTCAAAGATTTTTACATGGTCATTTTCTTGAAAATCATCGTACCAGCGAAGGATCTGACGGATATTATCTTGGGACAACTCACGGCGTTTTTGACCTAGAGATTTACGTAGAGGAATAAACTCCTCCGTCGCATCGATAAACTGAACCTTGTTCTGGCGCTCAGGAGACTTGTTTTTATTATAAATCCAGATATAAATCCCAATTCCTGTGTTATAGAAAAATTGACCTGGAAGGGCGACTATAGCTTCTAGCAAATCATTCTCAAGAATATAACGGCGAATCTGACTTTCTCCCGATGATGTCCCACCTGAAAAGAGGGGAGACCCATTTGAAATGATGGCTGCACGGCCATTTTCTTCTAATTTTGCAAGAGCATGAAGATGGAAGAGTAGTTGAGCATCTCCAGTTCCTGGAGTAGCAACAAAACGACCTTGACGACCTTCTGTTTTGTCAAAGAGTTGATGATCTTTCTTAACTGCATCCTCAACCCCATCATCCGCATCCTTACCACCCCAAGCTTGACCGAAGGGAGGGTTAGCGATGACAAAGCTCATCTTAGTATCTGGGAAAGGATCTGGATTTTTTAAGGTATCCACCTTCACGAAATAGTCAGAGTCTTCCTGACGAATTAGCATATCTGCACGACCAATCCCAAAGGTTTCAGGCAAAACTTCCTGACCAAAGAGTCGGACAGTGGCTCCTGTATTCAACTGACGGATATAGCTTTTAGCTGTAGCCAGCATTCCCCCAGTTCCAGCCGCCATGTCTAGTATTTTCAACTCTTTTTTATCAACAAAAAGTTCTTCGTCTGCCTCAATCAAGAGGAGGTTGACCATCAGAGCGATAACTTCACGAGGGGTATAGTGAGACCCCGCTTCCTCATTTTCAGAAAATCGGCGGATGATATCCTCAAACATGTATCCCATACGCATAGAGTCGACTGAACTTGGAGACAAATCAATTTGAGAGAACTTTTTAATAACCGTGAAAAGGCGACCACTCTGGGCCAGGGTACGGACTTGCTCTTTAAATTTTAGGTTTTCAATGATGTCCTTGACACGACAAGAATAGCCATCCAGATAGGCTAGAAAATTCTCCTCGATTGCATTTGGATCATTTTGAAGATTTTCCAACGTAAAAGGACTAACATTGTAGTAACGATAGCCTGAGAGTTTCTCCAACACTTTCTCAGGTGTATTGGGATTTTCTTTGTATTGTGCTACCACCTGATCCTTGGTTGGCAGCAAGGCAGCTTCTAAACGAGTCAGGACAAACATTGGAATAATGACATCGCGATACTTATCTGCTCGATAAGCTCCTCTAAGAGTGTTAGCGATAGACCAAACCGTATTGACATCATTAGAAATTTGGATGTCATTTGCTTGGAATAGTGGTAATTTTTCTTTGAAACTAGACATTTACTTCCCCTGTTTTTATTATTAACAATTCTCTTCATTATACCACAAATTAAGAGTTATAAAGCGGATTCAAGGGTAAAGATCGAAGTTCATATACTAAATTTCTTTTCTGAGTTTTTGTCTTTTGTATTAGGGATTCTGTCATTTTCCAAAAAACTTTATCTTAAACTTACTAATAAAAATTTAAAAAATAAAAAGCCTACTTCGCAGTAGACTTAGTAATGATCTTTGAAAGACAAGAAAGCCACGCTATCTCCATCCATCATATAAATCAAGCGATTTTCTGCGTCGATACGACGTGACCAGGCTCCTTGGTAGTCATACTTGAGTGGTTCTGGTTTACCAATTCCTGTAAATGGATCGCGTTGAATATCCTTGATTAGTTTGTTTATTCGTTTTAGGGTTTTCTTATCCTGATTTTGCCAGTAGCAATAATCAACCCAGGCATCTTCTGTAAACTTGAGCAGCATTTCTTACTCCTCAATAACATGGACCTGAGTGCTTCCAGCACGGACTTGGGCCATTCCTCGCAAAACCTTATCAGAAAGTTCCTTATTTTGAGCAATTCTCAGGGTTTCTTGAATACTATCCCACTCACTCTTTGAAAGGACTACAATGTCCTCGTCTGGATTTTTATTGACCACCGTCAAAGGCTCAAACTCATCGTTTACCTTTTTCATGTAGTCTTTTAAATGATTTCGGAATGTTGAGTAAAGAACTGCTTCCATAACCATACCTCGTTTTACCTCTTTTCCACTATTATACACAAAAAGAAAGAAATTGTCAGGAACTTGTACAAGATTTTCTTTTCTATCTATTTATTCGTAAAAAATCTCAAAAAGTCCACCTTTCAGTAGACTTAGTTTCTTTCTATTCTTATCGGCACCTTACCAAAATTCTGCTCTGCTATACTTGGATTTCCTAGTTGGTAAATTCGGTCTGCCTTTTGGGTCATATCATCCCAAGGTTCTTTGCCAATTCGGCTAACTAGACTAACCTGTGCTTTCAGAGATTTGAGATACTGTCTACCTTTTTCGGTAAAACCAAGGACATGAATGGCTTCTGGCAAGTCATTTTCTCTAGCCTGCACCAAGATATAGGTCAAGAGGCGTCTAACACGCGCCTGGGTGTAACGTTTAGTCGCAACCGCCTCAACCAAGTCTTCCACAGACTGGGCTGTCTTGATGGCATCCTTGATTCGCACTGCCATTTCTTGATTGATCTGGTAGATAGTGGTTAGGTCTGAATTTGACAAGATTTGATAGCGGAGCAAAGGAAAATAGTCATCCCAGCTCACCTTACTGGCCTGCTCAAAGAGTTCAACAGAAGGCATAAAGCGTTCTAAGAAATCTTTGTCCCTCTGGTGCTGACGGAGGGCTGTCGCCGAGGCAAAGTCCACATCCTTGTCCACAGAATGGTAACCCGCACCCTGACGTTGAATCGGATGGAGTTTGATGTTTCGTCCTGCAACCGCCTTGGCATAGGCCAGAGCAAGAACATGATTGGGCGTATTGCCTGAAAAATCAAGACCTGCAAACTCCTTCCACATGGCCTGGGTCTTCTGTGGATAAGAGAGGGAATCAGGCAGATTCTCCACAAATTGTTCCATATCAGCACCCTGCTCTGTGTATAAGTCAGCGATTTTCTGGTAATCCAGAACTTCTTCTGTCCCAAAAACTAAGCTATCAATACCCAAGCGAGCCAAGATATCCACAGCTCCTTGGCCAAAGAAATCTGCTGCCTGAACACTGACTAAAAAGGGCAATTCTACTACCAGATCCGCTCCGTTTTCCAACACCATCTGGGCCCGAGTCCACTTATCCACGATAGCAGGCTCTCCACGCTGCATGAAATTCCCTGACATAGCAACGATTTTCAGCCCCTCAGCCTGATTTAGCAGGTATTTGTGGCCGTTATGAAAAGGATTAAACTCCGCGATAATACCTGTGATGGTCATAGTGATCTCCTACTTCTGTGCGATAAAAAACCAACGGGCACTGGTTTCTGTTGGCTCCTTGTCTTCAAAGTCCGCATAGAGTTTGAAGGACTTAAAACCAGCCTGTTCCAGTAAAATATCATAGGTCAGAACCTCATAAGTCCGCTCCTCATGCACTTCATCGTGGCGACTAAAAGAGCCGTCTGCTTCCTTGATAAAGAAGGTCAACTCATGCACGATGGAGTGAGGTGCTGCGTCCTCGTAGGTATCCCAGAGCATGGCAAAATCTTCTGCATTTTCATGGTAAGAATAGCCTGGGAAAACCTCATCTGTCTGGTAGGTCGAATGTACATCAAAGAGAAAGACGCCATCTTCGTTGAGGGCATTATATACTTCCTTAAAGACATCCCCTACTTCCACCTCATCCTGCATGTAGCAGATTGAGTCCGAGTAACACGTAACAAAGTCGTATTGACCTACCTTGGACAAATCCATCATATTGCCTTCAATAAAGTCAATCTTTTGTTTGGCTGAAGAAGCTCTCTTCTCAGCAATCTTCAACATATCCGCACTCAAATCAAGTCCTGTCACATCAAAACCAGCCTGAGAAAATCGCACAGATTGAATCCCTGTCCCACAAGCCAATTCCAAGAGTTTCTTTCTCTCCTTAGTCTTAGGCAAATGACGAAGAGAAAAATCCGTCCATTTATCATATAAACTATCGTCCATCACAGCATCGTAAACAGCCGCAAAGGTTTCATAAGTTGCCATAATCATGATCCCAAGAGCCACCATGGCAAACACCACTCGCCCTTTACCTTTCTACCAATTTTTCTAAAATAAGCAAAGAAACCCAGTTTGCTACAACTGAGTTCGTCTTCTAAGCAAGAGCTTCTGAAATATCTACTGACTCTGCCTCATGCCATAGTTTTTCTAGGTTATAGTGGGCACGCATTTCTTCTGAGAAGACATGCACAACGACAGCACCGAGATCCAGCAAGACCCAGCCTCCAGCTGCATCGCCTTCGATATGGCTGCCTTTAAAGCCTGCTTGAGCTACTTTTTCACGGATATTATCAGCGATAGCGTCCAACTGACGGCTATTCATTGAACTAGTAATAACAAAGTAATCCGTCACGCTAGTCAAATCTTGTACGTCAAGTGCGAGGATATCCTCCGCACGTTTCTCATCAGCCGCTTTCACGACTAGGTCTAGTAATTCTTTTTCGTTCATTTAGTCCTCTTTTTAGAAAATATGTTTGTAATCTAGGACATCTGCAAAGCGCTCCTCCCAAATGTCCTCATAAAATTCATTAATCGTTTCTGCTGGAATGTCATCCCCATCAAACGTTGTGCAAGTTCCTTCTGGAATAATAAGCTGATAGCCATATTCAAAAGCAACCTTGACAGAGGTATCCACACAATATTCTGTCTGCATACCACATAAAACTAATTTTTCAATCCCCTGTTTATCCAAGTATTCTTTTAAGCCAGTTTCTTTGAAAATACTATTATACTTCTTCTGAAAGACCTTTTCATCAGGTTTTCGATCTAAAAGCGCAGATAACTGCCAATCTTCTGATGTTTGGGCTTCAGGATTCTCAATATGTTGAACATAGATAATTTCGATATTCTTACTTCTAGCCTGGTTTTGTAAATAAGAAATTTTTTCCAATAGTCTCTCTGTCTTAAAACCGGTTTCCACTAAAATATTTTGTACATCAATAATGATAAAAGCCGTCTTCATTTAGTCCTCTTTCAAATAGTGCACAAAGGCGTTATAGGTTTCAAGGGTTTGGGGATAGATGGGGAATCCCTGATGAGCTAGATGCTCCACGGTTCGAGCTGTTTCATAGGCCACCGCCTTATTGAGCGATAAACTTGCAATCTCACGCGCCACATCTACTCCAGGAAAGGCACGATTGTGCTCGATATAGTCTGCGACATAGATAACCTTATCTAAGTCGGTCATCTGACCAGCTCCGACTGTATGGATTTCAATGGCTCGCAGGATTTCTGAATCATGCAAATCCAAATCTTCCTGAATTTTGTAAATGCCAACCATTCCATGCCAGACATTATTGCCCCAGTTTTTGAGGTCAGAATCCAGTTGATAACGGTCAATTAATTCAAGAAATTCCTGATCTGACAGCTTTTTAGCGTAGTCATGAAGAAGACCTGCTAGACCGGCTTTCTCAGTATCCACACCAAATCGCTGGGCCAGTTCTATAGCTGCACGCTCCACACCCAAGCAATGGGTTAAGCGTTTTTCGGGTAGAAGCTCTGCCATTTTTTCCAACAAAGCCTCGCGAGAGCAGTTGATATAGTCTTGATAGGCCATCAGTAGAGCCCCTCCTTCTCGATGTAGTCTAGCACCGGCTGAGGCAGGAGAAAGTTGGGTTTCCGACCTTGGGCAATGAAGTCACGCACCATGCTGGACGAAATATCCATGAGAGGCACATCCACCCAGATAACTGGATAGGAAGTCCCTGCCTTGTAGCGTGGGCGCTGAACCCCCACAAACTGAACCATGTCGACCAGCTCATCAATGCGGTACCACTTAGGTAGATAGTCCACCATATCGGCACCGATGATAAAGTAATAATCCGTATCTGGATTCTTCTCTGTCAAGATTTTCATGGTGTCGTAGGTATAGGAAATGCCCTTGCGCTCCAACTCAATAGTTTCAATGTCCAGACCTTCAATCCCCTCAATCGCCAACTCAAGCATCTTGAGACGATGGTGCTCAGGGATGGTTTCCTTTTTATCTACATGAGGAGGTTGGTATTCAGGCATGAGCAGAACTTGATCCAGTCCTAACTGTTGCCGTACTTGGTCCGCAACAATCAGATGGGCATTGTGAACTGGGTTAAAATTCCCCCCTAAAATCCCAACTTGTTTGCGTTTTTTCTCCTTGATTTCTGGCTCCAACTCTACCTTGGTAAAGGGAGTCAATAATTCGATTGCCATAGGCTAGTCTCCTTTATTTCTCTGTAAAAACAGTTGTTTGGAGTAGTTTTTTAGATTTCTTTGACTTTTTTAGAAATCTTGCGATTTTCTTTCTTGCTAGATTGTTTAAACAAAATCAAGATTCGTCCGATTTTTTGGACTGTATCCACACCGATTTCTTCTTCCAAGATTTCAGCTACTTCGTGGATATTTTCATCTGTGTTTTGCAAGAGTGTTACCTTGATCAATTCGCGGGCGTCAAGTGCTTGACGGACGCTGGTTTTGATTTGGTCGTTGAGTCCATTTTTCCCGATTTGGATGATGGGTTTGAGGGTGTGTGCCTGGCTGTTGAGGAAGGCACGTTGTTTTGATGTTAATGACATAATTTTCTTCCTTGTTTTTTGATAGTTATTTTAGGTGGTGGGGGACGGTCGGAACTAATTTCCCAAAGATCTCATCTTTGAAAAATGGATTTCCTGACCTCACAATTGAGCCTAGGTCTCAATTGTGCCCCTTACCAATCTAACGATTGGCAAGACACCACGGCAATAACTATCTTTTTATGAGCTCACTTTGTTCGCTCAGCGATTTTGTTTTAAATAATTGCTTTTCGTGTGACGACTGCGACGCCTTCTGGTGCCCAGATGGCGACTTTTGCGGTGCCTGTTACGCGGATCCATCCTAGTCCTGAGATGACTAGGTCTGTCTTGTCCTTAATGTTAAATACATGTTGGACTAGTTTTGGAAAATCTTCTTTTTCCTTGCTATTTGGTGGTGTTAGAAGGGTTCCGATGTGCTTGTCGTAAAAGACACTTGCTCCTTCGAGCTTGGTTCGGTGGAGTTTTAGTTCATTGTCAAAGAAGGCTGTGAAACCTTGCTTTTCACCTGCAATGAAGTCAAAGCGTCCGAGACCGCCTAGAAACAGGGTTTGTTCAGGATTGAGCTGATAGGTTTTGGGCTTGATTTCCTTTTTAGGGCTGACATACTTGAGATTTTTAGCAGTCAAGTAATGAGCCATCTGGTGACGGTGAATAATCCCTGGCGTATCGTAGATATAAGATCCGTCATCAAGCGGAATCTCAATCTTGTCCAAGGTTGTCCCTGGGAAGCGTGAAGTCGTAATGACATTCTGGTCACCCGTGATTTCTTGGATAATGGCATTGATAAGAGTTGACTTTCCAACGTTGGTCACACCGACCACATAGACATCGCGGCCCTTACGGTAATGCTCGATTTTGTCAATGACTTCCTTAATGGCATGCTTGTTTTGTGCCGAAGTTAGGACGACATCAACTGGACGGAGACCTTCTTCGTGGGCACGTTCCATGAGCCACTGGCTAATCTTGCTCGGTTTTACTGACTTGGGCAAGATATCTTTTTTATTTCCAACCAAGAGGACATCATTGCCCGATACAAAACGTGGCAAACCTGGGATGACAGAGCCATTAAAGTCAAAGATATCAATGACATTGACCACCAAGGCATCACTGTCTCCTACCTCGTGCAAGAGCTTGAGAAAATCATCATCCGTCAACTGGACATCCGTGATTTCATTGTAGTGGCGGAGACGGAAACAGCGTTGGCAATAGACTTCACCAGTCTCCAAACCTTTTTCAAGTGCCGACTGGGGGGTGAATCCCAAACCAGCCTTGTCTGTCGTCTGAATGGTTGCTCCACAACCAATACAGAGAATTTCTTCCATAGTTAAATTCCTTTTTTATATGTAATCGGTCCGTACTTTTCAGTGATTTTTCGCATGACACGGCGCTCACGAGCTCGGTTAATCTGCGTTTTGATCGAGTCATGTTGGACCAAGGGTTTGACTAAAATCGAGCGAATGCCAGCACGGTGGGCTGCTCGAATATCTGTCATAAGCTGGTCACCGACCATGACCACTTCACTTTTCTCATAGTGGAATTCCTTCATGGCACGATCAATCCCAAATGTGAAGGGCTTCAAGGCCCAATAAACGTAATCAATCCCAAATTTTTCAACTGCTCGTCGAACTCGTTTTTTGGTATTATTTGAGACCACAATAATGCGAATACCCGCGTCCCGGAGGTCATGTAGCCATTGCTTCATCTCTGGCGTCCCATCAGGGTTGTTCCAAGCAATGAGGGTATTGTCCAAATCGACCAAAACAGCCTTGATTCCCTGCGCCTGCAGGCTTGGGACTGTCAGATCATAAACTGCTTCCACAGCAAAATCTGGCATATAGTTTTCAATCGCCATTTTGGCTCCTTTTCTTAACTTTTTTTCGCAATTTTCCTTAGCAACAACGACAGGACAATCCATAACCCAGCACTAGCCAAACTGATGTAGAGCCAAGCATGGGGTTCATCTGTTAAAGGTAACGGAACATTCATTCCAAAAAAGCCTGTAACTACTGCCAAAACCGCTAGCAAGACTGAAATGATGGTCAAGGTTGTCAAATTATCATTCAGATTATTGTTTAGGATATTGTTGTAAGATGCTGATAGTTGTTGGAGGACTTGAGAAATCAAGTCTGTCATGG
>CAUTTK010000025.1:0-18369 GCA_963541475.1 uncultured Streptococcus sp.
ATCCCTCTCATACTGTTTAATCCATCGAAAATAGGAATATAAGCCCAAAGGAAATAAAAATCTTTCAATCACTATTTCATCTAAATATAGAAGATAAAAGGAAAGTTCAAGTACTGCTTCTACTAGTAATGTATAGATACCAAAAAAATATAGTTCCTTTGATTTTATTTGACCTTTACAAATTAAACGGTAACTGTGACTAATAATTAAAAAATGACCAATAACTGTCCCAAATCCAAATAAATTCATTACTCTTTCCCCTTATTTTATTACTTTTTTCTTGGGAAAATAAAATCACGGAGGATTTTTGGCAGTCTCATCTCCCCACCTTTAATCTCCTGCAAGTCTTTTTCCTTCAAGGCTACAAACTGTTCCAATTTAACTGTGTTTTTCATAATAAAATCTCCTAAAATGTTTTTTTCTTGTAAGCTAACTTACAAAAACCATTATACAAAATGGAATTTCATTTTAGATAAAATTCTCTCAACTGTCATTTTTTTCTCCCCAAGTGTACTTTTTTAAGAAAAAAGCTGGGAAAATTCCCAGCTTTGCTACTATATTGATCCCAGCAGGATTCGAACCTGCGACCGTTCGCTTAGAAGGCGAATGCTCTATCCAGCTGAGCTATGAGACCTAACACAATCATTCTACCAAAAATTCAATTAAAAGTCAATTTTCTATTTATGATAGGGCGATCCCTGCTGAATCGTAAAAGCGCGATAGATTTGTTCAGCAAGGACTAGTCTCATTAACTGATGGGGCAAGGTTAAACGGCCAAAACTAACAGAAAGATTGGCTCTCTTTTTTACATCCTGTGCTAATCCCAGACTCCCTCCAATAATAAAAGTAAGAGTAGAAAATCCTTTTATAGAAGCTTCTTCTAACTGCTTACTAAATTCTTCTGATGAGAAAGTTTTCCCTTCGATAGCTAACACAATAACAAAATCACGGTCGCCAACTTTTGATAAAATTCGCTGACCTTCTATTTCTAAAATTTTTTGATTTTCTGACTCACTGGCCTTATCTGGTGTTTTTTCATCTGCTAGCTCAATCATTTCAAGCTTAGCAAATCGAGAAATTCGTTTTGAATACTCTGAGATACCATCTTTTAAATACTTTTCTTTCAGTTTCCCGACTGTTACAACTTTAATTTTCATGACTCTATTCTAACATATTCTCCATTTTTTCACATCTTATTCACAAAATAAAAGGTTAATTTTCACTTAGAAAACCACAGATTTTCAAAAGTTATCCACAATCTGTGAAAAACTTTTGTGTTTAAGTTATAATTAAGCTAGTCAGTTTATACTTTCAGTAATTTCAAACATATGGAGGCAAATATGAAACATTTACAAACATTTTACAAAAAATGGTTTCAATTATTAGTCGTTATCGTCATTAGCTTTTTTAGTGGGGCTTTGGGTAGTTTTTCAATAACCCAACTAACTCAAAAAAGTGGTGTAAGTAACTCCAACAACAATAGCACTATCACACAGACTGCCTATAAAAACGAAAATTCAACAACGCAGGCTGTTAACAAAGTAAAAGATGCTGTTGTTTCTGTTATTACTTATTCGGCAAACAGACAAAATAGCGTATTTGGTAATGATGATACTGACACGAATTCTCAGCAAATCTCTAGTGAAGGATCTGGGGTTATTTATAAAAAGAATGATAAAGAAGCTTATATTGTCACCAACAATCACGTTATAAATGGAGCCAGTAAAGTAGATATTCGCTTGTCAGATGGGACTAAAGTGCCTGGAGAAATCGTCGGAGCGGATACTTTCTCTGATATTGCTGTCGTCAAAATCTCTTCAGAAAAAGTGACAACAGTAGCTGAGTTTGGTGATTCTAGTCAGTTAACCGTAGGAGAAACTGCTATTGCTATTGGTAGCCCATTGGGTTCTGAATATGCAAATACTGTCACTCAGGGTATTGTATCTAGTCTCAATCGAAATGTATCCTTAAAATCTGAAGATGGACAAGCCATTTCTACAAAAGCCATCCAAACCGATACTGCTATTAACCCAGGTAACTCTGGTGGCCCACTGATCAATATTCAAGGACAGGTTATCGGAATTACCTCAAGTAAAATTGCAACAAATGGAGGAACATCTGTAGAAGGCCTTGGTTTCGCAATCCCTGCAAATGATGCTATCAATATTATTGAACAGTTAGAAAAGAACGGAAAAGTGACGCGTCCAGCTTTGGGCATCCAAATGGTCAATCTCTCAAATATTAATACAAGTGATATTAGAAGACTCAATATTCCAAGCAGTGTAACATCTGGTGTAGTTGTTCGTTCTGTACAAAGTAATATGCCTGCCAATGGTCACCTTGAAAAATACGATGTTATTACCAAAGTAGATGACAAAGATATTGCTTCATCAACAGACTTACAAAGTGCTCTTTACAATCATTCTATCGGAGACACCATTAAGATAACTTACTATCGTAACGGTAAAGAAGAAACTACATCTATTAAACTTGACAAGAGTTCAGGTGATTTAGAATCTTAATTGACATCTATGTAAAGAAAACTTTACATAAGAGAAAAGATGTGTTAGTGTAGAATCATGGAAAAATTTGAAATAATTTCTATCACAGATATACAAAAAAATCCCTATCAACCTCGAAAAGAATTTGATAGAGAAAAACTACATGAACTAGCACAGTCTATCAAAGAAAATGGGGTCATTCAACCAATTATTGTTCGTCAATCTCCTGTTATTGGTTATGAAATCCTTGCAGGAGAGAGACGCTATCGTGCTTCACTTTTAGCTGGTTTAAGGTCTATCCCAGCTGTTGTTAAACAACTTTCAGACCAAGAGATGATGGTCCAGTCAATCATTGAAAATTTACAGAGAGAAAATTTGAATCCAATAGAAGAAGCACGCGCCTATGAATCTCTTGTAGAGAAAGGATTTACCCATACTGAAATTGCAGATAAAATGGGCAAGTCTCGTCCCTATATCAGCAACTCCATTCGTTTACTTTCCTTACCAGAACAAATCCTCTCAGAAGTAGAAAGTGGCAAACTATCACAAGCCCATGCGCGTTCTCTAGTTGGATTAAATAAGGAACAACAAGACTATTTCTTTCAACGAATTATGGAGGAAGACATTTCTGTAAGGAAGTTAGAAGCTCTTCTGACAGAGAAAAAACAAAAGAAACTGCAAAAAAATGATCATTTCATACAGAATGAAGAAGAGCAGTTAAAAAAACTACTCGGATTAGATGTAGAAATCAAACTGTCTAAAAAAGATAGTGGAAAAATCATTATTTCTTTCTCAAATCAAGAAGAATACAGTAGAATTATCAACAGCCTGAAATAAGGCTGTTCTTTTATTTTTTTATCTCACAAGGTTATCCACTATTTTTTTCAATAAAAAGCTTAATAAATCAATAGTTTCTGATTTTATCCCCAACCTGTGGATAAAACTTGATAACATTGTGGATTATTTCCCACAGCTTGTGGAAAATTCTTGCTATCTGTGGTAAAATAAATCTAGCATTAAACTTTTAAATAGTAAAGGAGGAGAAAGGATTGAAAGAAAAACAATTTTGGAATCGTATATTAGAATTTGCTCAAGAAAGACTGACTCGATCCATGTATGATTTCTATGCTATTCAAGCTGAACTCATCAAGGTAGAAGAAAATGTTGCTACTATATTTTTACCTCGATCTGAAATGGAAATGGTTTGGGAAAAACAACTAAAAGATATTATTATAGTAGCTGGTTTTGAAATTTATGATGCTGAAATAACTCCCCATTATATTTTCACTAAACCTCAAGACACGACTATCTCACAAGTTGAAGAAGCTACAAATTCAACTCTTTATGACTATAGTCCAAAGTTAGCATCTATTCCTTATTCGGATACTGGATTAAAAGAAAAGTATACCTTTGATAATTTTATCCAAGGGGATGGAAATGTTTGGGCTGTATCAGCTGCTTTAGCTGTCTCTGAAGATTTGGCTCTGACCTATAATCCTCTTTTTATCTATGGAGGACCTGGGCTTGGTAAGACTCACTTATTAAACGCTATTGGAAATGAAATTCTAAAAAATATTCCGAATGCGCGTGTCAAATACATACCTGCTGAAAGCTTTATTAATGACTTTCTTGACCACCTAAGACTGGGGGAAATGGAAAAGTTTAAAAAGACCTACCGCAGTCTTGATCTTTTGTTAATAGATGATATCCAGTCACTTAGCGGAAAAAAAGTCGCAACTCAAGAAGAATTTTTCAATACCTTTAACGCCCTTCATGACAAGCAAAAACAGATTGTCCTAACGAGTGATCGTAGTCCAAAACATCTAGAAGGGCTTGAGGAGAGACTTGTCACGCGCTTTAGCTGGGGCTTGACGCAAAACATCACACCACCTGACTTTGAGACACGTATTGCCATTTTACAAAGCAAAACGGAACATTTGGACTACAATTTCCAAGGTGATACTCTAGAATACCTAGCTGGGCAATTTGATTCAAATGTTCGAGATCTTGAGGGAGCCATCAACGACATCACCTTAATTGCCAGAGTAAAAAAAATCAAGGATATCACTATTGATATTGCTGCAGAAGCCATTAGAGCTCGCAAACAGGATGTTAGCCAAATGCTCGTCATCCCAATTGACAAAATCCAAAATGAAGTTGGTAACTTTTATGGTATCAGTGTCAAAGAAATGAAGGGAAGTAGACGCCTTCAAAATATTGTTTTAGCCCGTCAAGTAGCCATGTATTTATCTAGAGAACTAACAGATAATAGTCTTCCAAAAATTGGGAAGGAATTTGGAGGAAAAGATCATACAACAGTCATTCACGCCCATGCAAAAATTAAATCTTTGATTGATGAAGACGATAATTTACGTTTAGAAATTGAATCAATCAAAAAGAAAATAAAATAACTTGTGGATAACTTTCGCATTTTTATCTTTTTTATCCACATTTTTTAAACAAGCCAAAAATCTTGATATGACTTACTTTAAGTCTGTTTTCCACAGATTTCACAGACTCTATTATTACTATTATCCTTCTAATACTAAAAATAAATAAAGGAGAATCCATGATTCATTTTTCAATTAATAAAAATTTATTTCTACAAGCATTAAATACTACTAAGAGAGCTATTAGTTCTAAAAATGCCATTCCTATTTTATCAACTGTCAAAATTGACGTAACCAATGAAGGTGTTACTTTAATTGGTTCAAATGGTCAGATTTCAATTGAAAATTTTATTTCTCAAAAAAATGAAGATGCTGGTTTGTTAATTACTTCTTTAGGTTCGATCCTTCTTGAAGCTTCTTTCTTTATCAATGTTGTATCTAGTCTTCCAGATGTGACTCTTGATTTTAAAGAAATTGAACAAAATCAAATTGTTTTAACAAGTGGCAAATCAGAAATTACCCTAAAAGGAAAAGATAGCGAGCAATATCCACGAATCCAAGAAATTTCAGCTAGCACTCCTTTGGTTCTTGAAACAAAATTACTCAAGAAAATTATCAATGAAACAGCATTTGCAGCAAGTACACAAGAGAGTCGTCCGATTTTAACAGGTGTTCATTTTGTATTGAGTCAACACAAGGAGCTAAAAACAGTTGCGACAGACTCTCATCGTCTAAGCCAGAAAAAATTAACGCTTGAGAAAAATAGTGATGATTTTGATGTCGTGATTCCTAGCCGTTCTTTACGCGAATTTTCAGCGGTATTTACAGATGATATTGAAACTGTAGAGATTTTCTTTGCCAACAACCAAATCCTCTTTAGAAGTGAAAATATTAGCTTCTACACACGTCTGTTAGAAGGTAACTATCCTGATACAGATCGTTTGATTCCAACAGACTTTAACACTACTATTACTTTTGATGTGGTAAACTTACGTCAGTCAATGGAGCGTGCTCGTCTTTTATCAAGTGCGACTCAAAATGGTACTGTGAAACTTGAAATTAAAGATGGGATTGTTAGCGCCCATGTTCACTCTCCAGAAGTTGGTAAAGTAAACGAAGAAATCGATACTGATCAGGTGACTGGTGAAGATTTGACTATTAGTTTCAACCCAACTTACTTGATTGATTCCCTTAAAGCTTTAAATAGCGAAAAGGTGACCATTAGCTTTATCTCAGCTGTTCGTCCATTTACTCTTGTGCCAGCAGATACTGACGAGGACTTCATGCAGCTCATTACCCCAGTTCGTACAAATTAAGTGAAAGAGGTTGAGCCTAGCTCGCCTCTTTTATGATATAATCGAAAAAGAAAAGGAGAGTAGTATGTATCAAGTTGGAAATTTTGTTGAAATGAAAAAACCACATGCTTGCACAATCAAGTCAACAGGAAAAAAAGCAAATCGTTGGGAAATTACACGTATAGGGGCAGATATCAAAATCAAATGTAGCAATTGTGATCATGTTGTCATGATGGGACGCTATGATTTTGATCGAAAAATGAATAAAATTATTGACTAAGAAGCCTTAGTTAGAGGGTTAGCAAGTTTTCCCTTTTTGTGTTATAATATTAGGGATTGAAATGAAAACGGAGAATGAGAAAATATGGCTTTAACAGCAGGTATCGTTGGTTTGCCAAACGTTGGTAAATCAACACTATTTAATGCAATTACAAAAGCAGGAGCAGAGGCGGCAAACTACCCATTTGCGACTATTGATCCAAATGTTGGAATGGTGGAAGTTCCAGATGAACGCCTACAAAAACTAACGGAAATGATTACACCTAAAAAGACAGTGCCAACAACATTTGAATTTACAGATATTGCAGGGATTGTAAAAGGAGCTTCAAAAGGAGAAGGGCTAGGGAATAAATTCTTGGCCAATATTCGTGAAGTAGATGCGATTGTTCACGTAGTTCGTGCTTTTGATGATGAAAATGTGATGCGTGAGCAAGGACGTGAAGATGCCTTTGTGGATCCACTTGCAGATATTGATACAATTAATCTGGAATTGATTCTTGCTGACTTAGAATCAGTGAATAAACGCTATGCGCGTGTAGAAAAGATGGCACGTACGCAAAAAGATAAAGAATCAGTAGCAGAGTTTAATGTTCTTCAAAAGATTAAACCTGTTCTTGAAGATGGGAAATCAGCTCGTACAATCGAGTTTACAGATGAAGAACAAAAAGTTGTCAAAGGTCTCTTCCTTTTGACAACTAAACCAGTTCTTTATGTTGCCAATGTAGATGAGGATGTAGTTTCAGATCCAGATTCTATCGACTATGTCAAACAAATTCGAGAATTTGCAGCGACAGAAAATGCTGAAGTAGTAGTTATTTCTGCGCGTGCTGAGGAAGAAATTTCTGAGTTAGACGATGAAGACAAGCAAGAATTTCTTGAAGCACTTGGGTTGACAGAATCAGGCGTTGACAAATTAACTCGCGCAGCTTATCACTTACTTGGACTTGGAACTTACTTCACAGCTGGTGAAAAAGAAGTTCGTGCTTGGACCTTTAAACGTGGTATGAAGGCTCCTCAAGCAGCTGGTATTATCCACTCAGACTTTGAAAAAGGATTTATTCGTGCAGTAACCATGTCATATGAGGATCTAGTGAAATACGGATCTGAAAAGGCTGTAAAAGAAGCTGGGCGTTTGCGTGAAGAAGGAAAAGAATATATCGTTCAAGATGGCGATATCATGGAATTCCGCTTTAACGTTTAATAACATTTAATAAATAGTGTCAATTAGGTTGGAAAAAAATTCCAACCCTTTTGGCTTTTGAAAGGAAAAATAAATGACCAAATTACTTGTAGGATTAGGAAATCCAGGGGATAAATATTTTGAAACCAAACACAATGTTGGATTTATGTTGATTGACCAACTAGCGAAGAAACAGAATGTCACTTTTACACACGATAAGATATTTCAAGCTGACCTAGCATCCTTTTTCTTCAATGGTGAAAAAATTTATCTTGTCAAACCAACGACCTTTATGAATGAAAGTG
This sequence comes from uncultured Streptococcus sp., assembly GCA_963541475.1. Lineage (GTDB taxonomy): Bacteria > Bacillota > Bacilli > Lactobacillales > Streptococcaceae > Streptococcus. Next base: position 7,951 of record CAUTTK010000025.1, read on the forward strand.
GAAAAGCGGTTCATGCTTTATTGACTTACTATGGTTTGAATATTGAAGATTTACTCATCATTTACGATGATCTTGATATGGAAGTTGGAAAGATTCGTTTAAGAGCAAAAGGCTCAGCAGGTGGTCATAATGGTATCAAGTCTATTATTCAACATATAGGGACTCAGACCTTTAATCGTGTTAAGATTGGAATCGGAAGACCTAAAAATGGCATGTCAGTTGTTAACCATGTTTTGAGTACCTTTGACAAGGATGATTATATTGGTATTTTACAGTCTATTGACAAAGTTGACGATTCTGTAAAATATTATTTGCAAGAGAAAAACTTTGAGAAAACGATGCAGAGGTATAACGGATAAATGGCGACCTTATTAGATTTATTCTCAGAAAATGATCAGATCCAAAAATGGCATCAAAATTTAACAGATAAAAAAAGACAATTAATGTTAGGTTTGTCAACTTCTACAAAAGCTTTAGCCATCGCTAGTAGTTTGAAGAAAGAAGCTAAGATTGTTTTATTGACATCAACTTATGGAGAAGCAGAAGGGCTTATTAGTGATCTTATTTCTATCTTAGGTGAGGAATTTGTCTATCCATTTTTGGTAGATGATTCCCCTATAGTCGAGTTTTTGATGTCTTCACAAGAAAAAATCATTTCACGAGTTGAAGCCTTGCGTTTTTTGACTGCTTCATCTAAGAAAGGGGTTTTAGTTTGTAATATCGCAGCAAGTCGATTGATTTTACCGTCTCCCAATGCATTTAAAGATAGTATTGTAAAAATAACAGTTGGTGAAGAATATGACCAACACGCGCTTACCTATCAGTTAAAGGAAATAGGCTATCGAAAGGTTACTCAAGTACAGACCCAAGGTGAGTTTAGTCTTCGAGGAGATATTTTAGATATTTTTGAAATATCCCAGTTAGAACCTTGCCGAATTGAGTTTTTTGGTGATGAAGTAGATGGAATTCGTACTTTTGAAGTCGAAACACAATTATCGAAAGAAAATCAGACAGAACTCACTATCTTTCCATCTAGCGATATGCTTTTAAGAGAAAAGGATTATCAACGAGGTCAATCAGCTTTAGAAAAACAAATTTCAAAGACTATGTCACCTATTCTGAAATCCTATCTAGAAGAAATTCTTTCAAGTTTTCACCAAAAACAAAGGCATGCAGATTCTCGGAAATTTTTATCTTTGTGTCATGAGAAATCATGGACTGTATTTGATTATATAAAAAAAGATACGCCAATATTCTTTGATGATTACCAGAAATTGATGAATCAGTATGAAGTCTTTGAAAGAGAATTAGCACAATACTTTACAGAAGAGTTACAGAATAGTAAAGCATTTTCTGATATGCAGTATTTTGCGGATACTGAGAAAATATATAAAAAACAAAGTCCAGTGACCTTTTTTTCTAATCTGCAAAAGGGGTTAGGAAATCTCAAGTTTGACCAAATTTATCAATTTAATCAATATCCCATTCAGGAGTTTTTCAATCAATTTTCTTTTCTAAAAGAAGAAATTGAGCGATACAAAAAAATGGACTACACTATTATCTTGCAGTCTAGCAATTCAATAGGAAGCAAAACATTGGAGGGTGTTTTAGAGGAATACCAGATTAAATTGGATTCCAGAGATAAGTCAAGTATCTGTAAAGAATCTGTAAACTTAATAGAGGGCAATCTCAGACATGGTTTTCATTTTGTAGATGAAAAGATTTTATTTATAACTGAACATGAGATTTTTCAAAAGAAATTAAAACGTCGTTTTCGAAGACAACATGTTTCAAATGCGGAGCGCTTAAAAGATTATAATGAACTTGAAAAAGGCGATTACGTTGTTCACCATATCCATGGAATTGGTCAATATCTAGGGATTGAAACAATTGAAATCAAGGGGCTTCACCGAGATTATGTCAGTGTTCAATATCAAAATGGTGATCAAATTTCTATCCCAGTAGAACAGATTCATCTACTGTCTAAATATGTTTCAAGTGACGGGAAAGCTCCAAAACTCAATAAATTAAATGACGGTCATTTTAAAAAAGCCAAGCAAAAAGTTAAGAATCAGGTAGAGGATATAGCAGACGATTTAATCAAACTCTATTCTGAGCGTAGTCAGTTGAAAGGTTATGCTTTTTCAGCTGATGATGAAGAGCAAGATGCTTTTGATGATGCTTTCCCTTATGTTGAAACAGATGATCAACTTCGTAGTATCGAGGAAATCAAGAGAGATATGCAGAATTCTCAACCAATGGATCGACTTCTAGTTGGGGATGTTGGTTTTGGAAAGACTGAAGTTGCAATGCGTGCAGCCTTTAAGGCGGTCAATGATCACAAACAGGTTGTCGTTCTAGTTCCGACGACGGTTTTAGCGCAACAGCACTACACGAATTTTAAGGAACGATTCCAAAATTTTGCAGTTAATATTGATGTGTTGAGTCGCTTTAGAAGTAAAAAAGAGCAGACTGAAACACTTGAAAAATTGAAAAACGGTCAAGTCGATATTTTAATTGGAACACATCGTGTTTTGTCAAAAGATGTTGTGTTTTCTGATTTGGGCTTGATGATTATTGATGAGGAACAACGATTTGGTGTTAAGCATAAGGAAACCTTGAAAGAGTTGAAGAAACAAGTGGATGTTCTGACTTTGACAGCAACGCCAATTCCTCGTACTCTTCATATGTCTATGCTGGGAATAAGAGATTTATCTGTTATTGAAACTCCTCCAACCAATCGCTATCCTGTTCAAACCTATGTTTTAGAAAAGAATGATAGTGTTATTCGTGATGCGGTCTTGCGTGAAATGGAGCGTGGAGGTCAAATTTACTATCTTTACAACAAAGTTGACACAATTGATCAGAAGGTTTCAGAATTACAGGAGCTGATTCCAGAGGCTGCGATTGGTTATGTTCATGGTCGCATGAGTGAAATTCAGTTGGAAAATACTTTATTGGACTTTATTGAAGGACAATACGATATCTTGGTAACAACTACCATTATTGAGACAGGGGTGGACATTCCAAATGCCAATACCTTATTTATTGAAAATGCGGACCATATGGGCTTGTCAACCTTGTATCAATTAAGAGGAAGAGTAGGTCGTAGTAATCGTATTGCTTATGCCTATCTCATGTATCGTCCAGAAAAATCAATTAGTGAAGTCTCTGAAAAGAGATTAGAAGCAATCAAAGGCTTTACAGAATTGGGCTCAGGATTTAAGATTGCTATGCGAGATCTTTCTATTCGTGGAGCAGGAAATCTCCTAGGAAAATCCCAGTCTGGTTTCATTGATTCTGTTGGTTTTGAATTGTATTCACAGTTACTAGAAGAAGCTATTGCTAAACGACATGGTAATGGGAAAACAAGAACCAAAGGAAATGCCGAATTGATTTTACAAATTGATGCCTATCTTCCTGATACTTATATATCTGACCAACGACATAAGATTGAAATTTACAAGAAAATTCGTCAAATTGACAACCGTGTCAATTATGAAGAGTTACAAGAAGAGTTGATGGACCGTTTTGGAGAATACCCAGATGTGGTAGCCTATCTTTTAGAGATTGGTTTGGTCAAGTCATATTTGGACAAGGTCTTTGTTCAACGTGTGGAAAGAAAAGATAATAAAATTACAGTTCAATTTGAAAAAGTCACTCAACGACTGTTTTTAGCTCAAGATTATTTTAAAGCTTTATCGGAAACAAACTTAAAAGCAGCTATAGCTGAAAATGAAGGATTAATGGAGCTTGTATTTGATGTCCGAAATAAGAAAGATTATGAAATTTTAGAAGGTCTGATAATTTTTGGAGAAAGTTTATTAGAGATAAAAGAGTCGAAGGAAGAAAATGCCATTTGATATTTTTCTTCTATAAAATAGATAAAAATGGTAGAATAATAAGTTGAGGTAATAAAGATGAGATTAGACAAATATTTAAAAGTATCACGAATTATCAAGCGTCGTACAGTCGCAAAGGAAGTAGCAGATAAAGGTAGAATCAAGGTAAATGGGATCTTGGCCAAAAGTTCAACGGATTTGAAAGTTAATGACCAAGTTGAAATTCGCTTTGGCAATAAGTTGCTACTTGTAAAAGTACTGGAGATGAAAGATAGTACAAAAAAAGAAGATGCAGTGGGCATGTATGAAATTATCAGTGAAACACGGGTAGAAGAAAATGTCTAAGAATATTGTACAATTGAATAATTCTTTTATTCAAAATGAACACCAACGTCGTCGCTATCTGATGAAGGAACGACAAAAACGGAATCGTTTCATGGGTTGGGTTCTCATTTTGATGATTTTATTGTTCATTTTACCAACTTATAATCTTGCTCAAAGTTATCACCAATTACTTCAAAGACGTCAACAGTTATCAGACTTGCAAACTCAGTATCAAACCTTGAGTGAGGAAAAGGAGAAAGAGACAGCTTTTGCTACAAAGTTGAAAGATGAAGATTACGCTGCTAAATACATGCGTGCAAAATATTATTATTCTAAGAATAGGGAAGAAGTTTATACGATTCCTGACTTGCTCCCAAGGTGATAAAATGGAAAATTTATTAGACGTAATAGAGCAATTTTTGAGTCTATCGGATGAAAAGTTGGAAGAGTTGGCTGATAAAAATCAATTATTGCGTTTACAAGAAGAAAAGGAAAGGAAGAATGCGTAAATTCTTAATTATTTTGTTGCTACCAAGTTTTTTGACAGTTTCAAAAGTCGTTAGCACAGAAAAAGAAGTAGTCTATACTTCGAAAGAAATTTATTACCTTTCACAATCTGACTTTGGTATTTATTTTAAAGAAAAATTAAGTTCTCCCATGGTTTATGGAGAGGTTCCTGTTTATGCGAATGAAGATTTAGTAGTGGAATCTGGAAAATTGACTCCCAAAACAAGTTTCCAAATAACCGAGTGGCGCTTAAATAAACAAGGAATTCCAGTATTTAAGTTATCCAACCATCAATTTATAGCTGCAGACAAACGATTTTTATATGATCAGTCAGAGGTAACTCCTACAATAAAAAAAGTATGGTTAGAATCTGATTTTAAACTGTACAATAGCCCTTATGATTTAAAAGAAGTGAAATCATCCTTATCAGCTTATTCACAAGTATCAATCGATAAGACCATGTTTGTAGAAGGAAGAGAATTTCTACATATTGATCAGGCTGGATGGGTAGATAAGGAATCAACTTCTGAAGAAGATAATCGGATGAGTAAAGTCCAAGAAATGTTATCTGAAAAATATCAGAAGGATTCATTCTCTATTTATGTTAAGCAACTGACTACTGGAAAAGAAGCTGGTATCAATCAAGATGAAAAGATGTATGCAGCTAGCGTTTTAAAGCTCCCTTATCTCTACTATACGCAAGAAAAAATAAATGAGGGTCTTTATCAGTTAGATACGACTGTAAAATACGTATCAGCAGTCAATGATTTTCCAGGTTCTTATAAACCAGAGGGAAGTGGTAGTCTTCCTAAAAAAGAGGATAATAAAGAATATTCTCTAAAGGATTTAATTACGAAAGTATCAAAAGAATCGGATAACGTAGCTCATAATCTATTGGGATATTACCTTTCAAATCAATCTGATGCAACATTTAAGTCCAAGATGTCTGCTATTATGGGAGATGATTGGGATACAAAAGAAAAATTGATTTCTTCTAAAATGGCTGGGAAAGTTATGGAAGCTATTTATAATCAAAATGGATTTGTATTGGAGTCCTTGACCAAAACAGATTTTGATAATCAGCGAATTGCCAAAGGTGTTTCTGTGAAGGTAGCTCATAAAATTGGGGATGCGGACGAATTTGAGCATGATACGGGTGTTGTCTATGCAGATTCTCCATTTGTTCTTTCAATTTTCACTAAAAATTCTGATTATGATACTATTTCTCAGATAGCCCAAGATGTTTATGAGGTTCTAAAATGAGGGAACAGGATTTTTTAAATCATTTTCTCAAAAGAGGATATTTTAAAAAGCATGCTAAAGTGGTGCTAGCTCTTTCTGGTGGATTAGATTCTATGTTTCTATTTAAGGTATTGTCTACTTATCAAGAAGAGTTAGAAATTGAATTGATTCTAGCTCATGTTAATCATAAGCAGAGAGTAGAATCAGATTGGGAAGAAAAGGAATTAAGGAAGTTGGCTGCTGAAGCTGGACTTCCTATTTATGTCAGCAATTTTTCAGGAGAATTTTCAGAAGCGCGTGCACGAAATTTTCGTTATGATTTTTTTCAAGAGGTCATGAAAAATACAGGTGCGACAGCCTTAGTCACTGCCCACCATTCTGATGACCAGGTGGAAACGATTTTGATGCGTTTGATTCGAGGCACTCGTTTGCGCTATCTATCAGGAATTAAGGAGAAGCAAGTAGTCGGAGAGATAGAAATCATTCGTCCCTTCTTGCATTTTCAGAAAAAAGATTTTCCACCAATTTTTCATTTTGAAGATACATCAAATAAGGAAAATTATTATTTTCGTAATCGTATTCGAAACTCTTATTTACCAGAATTAGAAAAAGAAAATCCTAGATTTAGAGATGCAATCTTAAGTATCGGAAATGAAATTTTAGATTATGACTTAGCTATAGCTGAATTATCAAAGAATATTGATGTAGAAAATTTAGAGCAGTTATTGTCTTACTCTGAGTCGACACAAAGAGTTTTACTTCAAACTTACCTGAATCGTTTTCCAGATTTGAATCTCACAAAAGCTCAGTTTGAAGAAGTTAGACAAATTTTAAAAACTAAAAGCCAGTATCGTCATCCGCTTAAAAATGGTTATGAACTAGTAAAAGAGTATCAACAGTTTCGGATTTGTAAAATCAGTCCGCAGGCTGATGAAAAGGAAGATGAACTTGTGTTACACTATCAAAATCAGGTATTTTATCAAGGATATTTATTTTCCTTTGGACTTCCTTTAGAAGGTGAATTAATTCAACAAATACCTGTTTCACGCGAAACATCCATACACATTCGTCATCGAAAAACAGGAGATTTTTTGATTCAAAATGGGCATAGAAAAAAACTCAGACGTTTATTTATTGATTTGAAAATCCCTATGGAAAAGCGAAAATCTGCTCTGATTATTGAGCAATTTGGTGAAATTGTTTCAATTTTGGGAATTGCGACCAGTAATTTGAGTAAAAACACGAAAAATGATATAATGAACACTGTACTTTATATAGAAAAAATAGATAGGTAAAAAAATGTTAGAAAACGATATTAAAAAAATCCTCGTTTCACACGATGAAATTACAGAAGCTGCTAAAAAATTAGGTGCTCAACTCACTAAAGACTATGCAGGAAAAAATCCAATCTTAGTTGGGATTTTAAAAGGATCTATTCCTTTTATGGCTGAATTGATTAAACATATCGACACACATATTGAAATGGACTTCATGATGGTTTCTAGCTACCATGGTGGAACAGCAAGTAGCGGTGTCATCAATATCAAGCAAGATGTGACTCAAGATATCAAAGGAAGACATGTTCTATTTGTAGAAGATATCATTGATACAGGTCAAACTTTGAAGAATTTGCGAGATATGTTTATTGCAAGAGAAGCAGCTTCTGTTAAAATTGCAACCTTGTTGGATAAACCAGAGGGACGTGTTGTAGAAATTGAAGCTGACTATACCTGCTTTACTATTCCAAATGAGTTTGTAGTAGGTTATGGTTTAGATTACAAAGAAAATTATCGTAACCTTCCTTATGTTGGAGTATTGAAAGAAGAAGTGTATTCAAATTAGAAAGAACAATTTTTAATGAAAAAACAAAATAATGGTTTAATTAAAAATCCTTTTCTATGGTTATTACTTATTTTTTTCCTAGTTACAGCTTATCAGTATTTTAGTACAGGTAGTGTTGCAGGGAAAAGTGAGCAAATTAATTATACAGAATTGGTAAAAGAAATTACCGATGACAATGTAAAAGAATTAACTTACCAACCAAATGGCAGTGTTATCGAGGTTTCGGGTGTTTATAAAAATCCTAAAACAAGTAAAGAAGAAACAGGCATTCAGTTCTTTTCTCCTTCTGCTACAACAGTAGAGAAATTTTCAAGCATCATTCTTCCTTCAGATACGACAGTATCCGAATTGCAAAAACTTGCTTCTGACCATAAAGCGGAAGTAACTGTTAAGCATGAAAGTTCAAGTGGTATGTGGATTAATATTCTTGTATCCATTGTGCCATTCGGTATTCTTTTCTTCTTCCTATTCTCTATGATGGGAAATATGGGAGGAAATAATGGCCGTAACCCAATGAGTTTTGGACGTAGTAAGGCTAAGGCTGCAAATAAAGAAGATATTAAAGTAAGATTTTCAGATGTTGCTGGAGCTGAGGAAGAAAAACAAGAACTAGTTGAAGTTGTTGAATTCTTAAAAGATCCAAAACGATTTACAAAACTTGGAGCCCGTATTCCAGCAGGTGTTCTTTTGGAGGGACCTCCAGGAACAGGTAAAACTTTGCTTGCTAAGGCAGTAGCCGGAGAAGCAGGTGTTCCATTCTTTAGTATTTCAGGTTCTGACTTTGTAGAAATGTTTGTCGGAGTTGGAGCTAGTCGTGTTCGTTCTCTTTTTGAAGATGCCAAAAAAGCAGCACCAGCTATTATCTTTATCGATGAAATTGATGCTGTTGGACGTCAGCGTGGAGTTGGTCTTGGCGGAGGAAATGACGAACGTGAACAAACATTGAACCAACTCTTGATTGAGATGGATGGTTTTGAGGGAAATGAAGGGATTATCGTCATCGCTGCGACAAACCGTTCAGATGTACTTGACCCTGCCCTTCTGCGCCCAGGACGTTTTGATAGAAAAGTCTTGGTTGGTCGCCCTGATGTTAAAGGTCGTGAAGCAATCTTGAAAGTTCATGCTAAGAACAAGCCTTTAGCAGAAGATGTTGATTTGCAATTAGTGGCTCAACAAACTCCAGGTTTTGTTGGAGCTGATTTAGAGAATGTATTGAATGAAGCAGCCTTGGTTGCTGCTCGTCGTAATAAATCGATAATTGATGCTTCAGATATTGATGAAGCAGAAGATAGAGTTATTGCGGGACCTTCTAAAAAAGATAAGACAGTGTCACAAAAAGAACGTGAATTGGTTGCCTACCATGAGGCAGGACATACCATTGTTGGCCTAGTCTTATCGAATGCCCGCGTTGTTCATAAAGTTACCATCGTACCACGTGGACGTGCAGGTGGTTATATGATTGCACTTCCTAAAGAAGACCAAATGCTTCTGTCTAAAGAAGATATGAAAGAGCAATTGGCTGGCTTGATGGGTGGACGTGTAGCTGAAGAAATTATCTTTAATGTCCAAACTACAGGAGCTTCAAACGACTTTGAACAAGCTACACAGATGGCGCGTGCAATGGTTACAGAGTACGGTATGAGTGAAAAACTTGGCCCAGTACAATATGAAGGAAACCATGCTATGTTTGGTGCACAGAGTCCTCAAAAATCAATTTCAGAACAAACAGCTTATGAAATTGACGAAGAGGTTCGTTCATTATTGAATGAGGCACGAAATAAAGCTGCTGAAATTATTCAGTCAAATCGTGAAACTCACAAACTGATTGCAGAAGCATTATTGAAATACGAAACATTGGATAGTACACAAATTAAATCTCTTTACGAAACAGGAAAGATGCCTGAAACAGTAGAAGAGGAATCTCATGCACTATCTTATGATGAAGTAAAGTCAAAAATGAATGACGAAAAATAACCCAAAGAGAGGCAAGTCCTCTCTTTTTTGTGCAGTTGAGGCGGTAAAGGGGACAGAATGGATGAAATGTGCCAAAAGTGTTTCTGAATCTGTTAGACTGTACACAGAAAGGGGAAGATTATGCTTAAAGAATTGTATGAAGAAGTCCAGGGAATTGTGTATAAGTGTAGAAATGAATATTACCTTCATTTATGGGAGCTATCGGATTGGGAGCAAGAGGGTATGATTTGCTTGCATGAATTGATTAGTAAAGAAGAAGGATTAGTAGAAGATATTCCTCGTTTAAGGAAATATTTCAAAACCAAGTTTCGGAATCGAATTCTAGACTATCTCCGTAAACAAGAAAGTCAGAAGCGTAGATATGATAAAGAACCCTATGAAGAAGTGGGCGAGATTAGTCATCGTATAAGCGAGGGAGGTCTCTGGCTGGATGACTATTATCTCTTTTATGAAACGCTGAGAGATTATAGAAACAAACAAACTAAAGAGCATCAAGAAGAGTTAAATCGCGTTTTAAGAGAAGAACGATTCCGAGGACGTCAAAGAGTCCTAAGGGACTTACGTATTGTGTTTAAAGAGTTTGATATCCGTAGCCATTAGGAAGTCATGCAAAAAAATGGTAAATTCCCAAACTAACTTCCACCACTAATCCAAGTGGAAGTTAATCTGATAAAAATTCTAAAAACCA
>CAUTTK010000026.1:0-18122 GCA_963541475.1 uncultured Streptococcus sp.
AAATCAACCTCGCTCTCTTATTTCTAGGCTCGGGAAAAAATGATTTACAAAATCAACCTCGCTCTCTTATTTCTAGGCTCGGGAAAAAATGATTTACAAAATCATTTTTTTCTGCTATACTATCACAAGCAAAGGTTTTTAATGTCATCCCGTGAGGTGACGAAGACGCAGAAATACTTGAAACTCTTTAAAGTTTAGATTTTAAAGAAGTCTTACTCTGAGGGCCTATTGCTGTAAAATAATGGGCTCTTTTTTGATGCCCAAAAGTGAGGTTTATATGAAACAAGAATCAACTGTTGATTTGTTACTAGACGTTGACCAACGTCCTTCGACTGGAAAAGGAATTCTCCTTAGCTTCCAACACGTTTTCGCCATGTTTGGTGCGACCATCTTGGTACCCTTGATTTTGGGAATGCCTGTATCTGTTGCCCTATTTGCTTCGGGTGTTGGAACACTCATCTACATGATTGCAACTGGTTTTAGAGTTCCAGTTTATCTAGGATCATCATTCGCCTTTATCACAGCCATGTCCCTAGCCATGAAGGAACTAGGAGGGGATGTATCAGCTGCTCAAACAGGGGTTATCCTAACAGGTTTTATCTATGTCCTCGTTGCTGCTGGTGTTCGTTTTGCAGGTACAAAATGGATTGATAAACTCTTACCTCCTATCATCATTGGTCCAATGATTATCGTTATTGGTCTTGGTCTTGCAAGTTCAGCTGTAACAAATGCCGGCTTAGTTGCTGATGGAAATTGGAAGAATGCTCTTGTGGCAGTCGTTACTTTCCTTATTACTGCCTTTATTAATACTAAAGGTAAAGGATTCCTACGAATCATTCCATTCCTCTTTGCCATTATCGGTGGTTACCTCTTCGCACTAACTCTTGGCTTGGTTGACTTTACACCAGTTCTTAAAGCTAACTGGTTTGAAATTCCTGGTTTCTACTTCCCATTTAGCACAGGTGGTGCCTTTGAAGAGTACAATCTTTACTTCGGTCCAGAAACCATCGCTATCTTGCCAATCGCAATCGTAACGATTTCTGAACATATCGGAGACCATACTGTTTTAGGTCAAATCTGTGGCCGTCAATTCTTGAAAGAACCAGGTCTTCACCGCACCCTTCTTGGTGATGGTATCGCAACTTCTGTTTCTGCCTTCTTAGGTGGACCAGCCAATACTACTTACGGAGAAAATACAGGGGTTATCGGTATGACTCGTATCGCTTCTGTCTCAGTTATCCGTAACGCTGCCTTTATCGCAATTGCCCTTAGCTTCCTTGGTAAATTCACTGCCTTGATTTCAACTATTCCAAACGCTGTTCTTGGTGGTATGTCAATCCTTCTCTATGGAGTTATCGCCAGCAACGGTTTGAAGGTCTTGATTAAAGAACGTGTTGATTTCGCTCAAATGCGTAATCTCATCATCGCAAGTGCTATGTTGGTTCTTGGACTTGGAGGAGCTATCCTTAAACTCGGTCCAGTTACCCTTTCAGGTACTGCCCTATCAGCCATGACAGGAATCATCTTGAACTTGATCTTGCCATACGAAAATAAAGACTAATACTCTTCGAAAATCTCTTCAAACCACGTCAACGTCGCCTTGGATTATATATGTGACTGACTTCGTCAGTCTTATCTACAACCTCAAAGCAGTGCTTTGAGCAACCTACAGCTAGTTTCCTAGTTTGCTCTTTGATTTTCATTGAGTGTAAGAGTCTAAACATATCAAAAAACGAGCATTTCCAATTACGGAAGTGCTCATTTTCTTCTTTCCAAAAAAGGAAAGCCCTGCGGCCTTCCTTTGCCTTACTTACGTTTCTTCTTAGCTTTTTTCATTTTGTTAGCCATGCGTTTCATAGACTGTTTCATGGCAAATTCACCGATTTTACCCTTGAGTCCGCCACCAAACATCTGGCTCATATCCGGCATTCCTGCTCCTCCTAGAGCGGACAAGTCAGGCATACCACCTTGTCCCATCATTCCTTCAAGTGCAGACATATCCATTCCTCCCATATTTGGCATATTTTTTGGAAGATTGTTTGGATTAATTCCCATTTGCTTCATCATCTTGTTCATGTCCCCAGACATAACACCTTGCATGAGTTGTTTGGCCTGGTTAAAGTCCTTGATGAATTTATTAACTTCGACAAAGGTATTTCCAGAACCAGCAGCGATACGACGGCGACGGCTCGGATTTAACAAATCTGGATTTTCACGTTCTTCAGGAGTCATTGAAGACACAATAGCACGTTTACGCGCAATCTGGCGCTCATCCACCTTCATGTTTTGAAGGGCTGGATTGTTGGCCATACCTGGAATCATCTTGAGCAAGTCTTCCATTGGCCCCATGTTTTGCACCTGATCCAACTGATCAATGAAATCATTGAAATCAAAGGTATTTTCACGCATCTTCTCAGCCATTTCAAGGGCTTTTTGCTCATCGTATTCTTGAGAAGCTTTCTCAATCAAAGTGAGCATATCCCCCATGCCAAGGATACGGCTAGACATACGGTCTGGGTGGAAGATTTCAATGTCCGTAATCTTTTCACCCGTACCAGTGAACTTGATTGGTTTTCCAGTAATGTGACGAACAGATAGAGCCGCACCACCACGAGTGTCCCCATCAATCTTAGTAAGGATAACCCCAGTCACTTCCAACTGAGCATTAAACTCACGCGCTACATTGGCAGCTTCTTGACCAATCATGGCATCAACGACGAGCAGAATTTCGTTTGGTTGAGCCAATGCTTTTACGTCACGAAGTTCATTCATCAAAAGCTCATCAATCTGCAAACGACCTGCCGTATCAATCAAGACATAATCATTATGATTAGCTTGGGCTTGTTCCAAACCTTGACGAACAATCTCAACAGCTGGAACCTCTGTCCCAAGTGCAAAGACAGGCACATCAATCTGTTGCCCCAAGGTCTTAAGCTGATCAATGGCAGCTGGACGATAGATATCCGCCGCAATCATCAAAGGACGGGCATTTTCTTCTTTCTTGAGTTTGTTGGCTAATTTACCAGCAAAAGTTGTTTTACCAGCCCCCTGCAAACCGACCATCATGATGATTGTAGGAATCTTAGGTGACTTGATAATTTCTGCCGTATCAGAACCTAAAACGTTTGTCAGTTCCTCATCTACAATTTTAATAATCTGTTGCGCAGGATTAAGGGTATCAATGACCTCATGTCCGACTGCACGCTCACGAACTTTCTTAATAAAGTCCTTTACAACAGGCAAGGCAACGTCAGCTTCAAGCAAGGCCAAACGAATCTCTTTAGTTGCCTCTTGAACATCAGCCTCTGATATTTTTCCTTTTTTACGTAGATTTTTAAAGACGTTCTGCAAACGTTCTGTTAAACTTTCAAATGCCATTTTTCTTCCTCTTATTCTCTATTATCAATGCTTGTTAAAATTTCTATCTGCTCCTGCAGAAAGTCATCCTTGGGATACCGCTCCAAAATCTGATCAAAAATCTGACTGCGGACAATGTAGTCCGAGTACATGTGTAATTTCATCTCATAATCTTCCAGAATCTTTTCTGTCCGCTTGATATTGTCATAGACAGCCTGACGACTGACACCGAACTCTTCAGCAATCTCAGCAAGGCTATAATCATCAGCGTAGTAGAGCTCTATATAATTCATTTGCTTGTCTGTCAAAAGCGCCGCATAAAATTCAAAGAGCGCGTTCATACGATTGGTTTTTTCAATTTCCATAACTTTTATTATACCAAAAATTAACCTAATCTACCACATTAGCGGACTAATCCGAGAAGATAGCCAGGTAAATTTGAAAAAGACATGAGCCTAGCCCCAAGTAATTTCCAATTGATAGCTGGCAAAGGGATGTCCCTCTTGATTTTGTAGTTGATAGGCTAGCTCAATCTTTTGCCCATCAACTTCATAACGGCTCGTTTGGATGATAAACTCCTGCATGCCCATTGGAGTAGGGATATAGGCTAAACTATCGCTATCCTTTAGAAAGCGCATAATGGTCTTGGGATTGGAAAATCGACTCATCACAAGTTCTTGACCCTGAAATTTAATAACCACTTTTTCCTTTTCCTCATTATAAAAAAGCAGGTAGCTATAATCTCCCTTTTCATGCACTTCCACGTCATAAAGCTGGTCAATCACTTCCAACTGCTCATCAAACTGAATCGTATTTCGCATCCGAATCTTCACATCAGGTCCTCTTTCTTGTCTCTTGTCCTACTATTTTACCAAAAACTCTAGCTTTTTGCTATAATGGTCATATGAACGAAAAAGTATTCCGTGACCCAGTTCACAACTACATCCATGTCAATAATCAAATCATCTATGACTTGATTAATACAAAAGAATTTCAACGTTTGCGCCGTATCAAACAATTGGGAACTTCCAGTTATACCTTCCACGGCGGGGAACACAGTCGCTTCTCCCACTGTCTAGGAGTCTATGAAATTGCACGACGCATCACAGAGATTTTTGAAGAAAAATATCCAGACGAATGGAATCCTTCTGAGTCTCTCTTGACCATGACCGCTGCCCTTCTACATGACCTTGGGCATGGTGCCTACTCGCATACTTTTGAAAATCTCTTTGATACAGACCACGAAGCCATTACTCAGGAGATTATCCAAAATCCTGAAACAGAGATTCACCAAGTTCTGCTACAAGTGGCGCCAGATTTTCCAGAAAAGATTGCCAGTGTCATCGACCATACCTACCCTAACAAGCAGGTTGTGCAACTCATTTCCAGTCAGATTGACGCAGATCGCATGGACTATCTCTTGCGCGACTCCTATTTTACAGGAGCATCCTATGGAGAATTTGACCTGATTCGAATCTTGCGTGTCATTCGTCCTGTCGAAAATGGCATCGCCTTTCAGCGCAATGGCATGCACGCCATCGAAGACTACGTTCTCAGTCGCTACCAGATGTATATGCAGGTTTATTTCCACCCAGCAACACGAGCCATGGAAGTCCTCCTACAGAATCTTCTCAAGCGCGCTAAGGAACTCTATCCAGAAGATAAGGACTTCTTTGCACGAACTTCTCCACACCTCCTGTCATTCTTTGAAAAAAATGTGACCTTGTCTGACTATCTAGCTCTGGATGATGGTGTGATGAATACCTACTTCCAACTCTGGATGACCAGTCCTGACAAGATTCTCGCAGATTTGTCGCAACGCTTTGTCAACCGCAAGGTCTTTAAATCTATTACCTTTTCACAAGAGGATCAAGACCAACTCGCCAGCATGAGAAAATTGGTTGAGGACATTGGCTTTGATCCAGACTACTATACTGCCATTCATAAGAACTTCGACCTCCCTTATGATATCTATCGTCCCGAATCTGAAAATCCGCGGACACAGATTGAGATTTTACAAAAAAATGGAGAACTGGCCGAACTCTCTAGCCTGTCTCCTATCGTCCAATCTCTTGCTGGCAGTCGCCACGGAGATAATCGCTTTTATTTTCCAAAAGAAATGTTGGACCAAAACAGTATCTTCGCAAGCATTACCCAGCAATTTTTACACTTGATTGAGAACGACCATTTTACCCCAAATAAAAACTAGAAGAGGAAATTTATGAGTATTAAACTAATCGCCGTCGATATTGACGGAACCCTAGTCAACAGCCAAAAGGAAATCACTCCTGAAGTCTTTTCTGCCATCCAAGATGCCAAAGAAGCTGGTGTCAAAGTCGTGATTGCAACTGGTCGCCCTATCGCAGGTGTTGCCAAACTTCTAGACGACTTGCAGTTGAGAGACGAGGGTGACTATGTGGTAACCTTCAACGGGGCCCTGGTCCAAGAAACTGCTACAGGACATGAGATTATCAGCGAATCCTTGACCTATGAGGATTATCTGGATATGGAATTCCTCAGTCGTAAACTCGGTGTCCACATGCATGCCATTACCAAAGACGGTATCTACACTGCCAATCGCAATATCGGAAAATATACAGTGCACGAATCAACCCTCGTCAGCATGCCTATCTTCTACCGCACACCTGAAGAAATGGCTAACAAGGAAATCGTCAAATGTATGTTCATCGATGAACCAGAAATTCTCGATGCTGCGATTGAAAAAATCCCAGCAGAATTTTACGAACGTTACTCCATCAACAAGTCTGCTCCTTTCTACCTCGAACTTCTTAAAAAGAATGTAGATAAAGGTTCAGCTATTACCCACCTAGCTGAAAAACTAGGATTGACCAAAGATGAAACCATGGCTATTGGTGACGAAGAAAATGACCGTGCCATGCTGGAAGTCGTTGGCAACCCAGTTGTTATGGAAAATGGAAATCCAGAAATCAAAAAAATCGCCAAATACATCACTAAATCTAACGATGAATCTGGCGTTGCCCATGCTATCCGTACATGGGTACTGTAAAATAACTTGAATGTAGAAAAAGCACTCCAGAAGTTAGAGATAATGTACTGACCCCAAAGTTAGACAGAAAAAATCTTACTTTTGGGCTGCAGTTTAAAATTCAGTATTTTTGGTTTCTAGTTCTATCCCCTCAATAATTATTAAATCTGAAAAAGGTAGTACATTATGTAAAACCTTTTTCATTTTTTTATTTTACTACGAATTAATATTATTTTTTCTAATGATAATTAACCCACTAATCTTCCTTTATAAATATTGCAGTTCTTTTCTTAGTTAGCTTTTTTTCATAACTCTTTATAAGAATAACCAATAAACTACTTAGTAATCCCAAAATAACTAGACTTAATCTCGGGTTTAAAAACCAATTAAAATAAGCAGCCAGTATCCCTCCAAAAGGAGCAAAAATGGTAGCTATTACAAAAGAACTAGAAAGTATCTTTCCAATATTATACTCAGTACTTTCTTGTTGCTGTATTGTTGTAATCGAGACAGAAGCTATTGTAATTAGTCCACTCAAAATTGAATAACAAATTCCAAAAAATATCCAATTTTCTACTATTCCACTCGCCATAATGACAAGTGGGATGGTTGCCATTGATATATTCATCAAGATAAAGGCATCCTTCTTATTCAAAAAAGTAGAAAGAAGGGTTACTGCTATCAAACTTCCAAATCCAGCAATTGAGTAAACAATTCCAACAAGACTATTTGATAATTTTAATTGATCCTGTAAATAATAAATAATCGTTGCATTGAAGCCTAGCATAGCGATATTCACAACAATAGTAAAGAGTAAAGAAATCCTCAACTTAATATTTGTAAAGTTCTCTTTAAAACCTACAAAAATTTCTTTTATATCATCATTACCATTCTCCTTGTGTTCTTGATCTGGAATATATGAAATTAGTATTGAAAGAAATAACAATAAGAAAGAAGCACTATTTATAAAAAAAATACTATTAATATTAAACTTTAACATTAATACCCCTGCTAGAGCTGGTGAAATTAATTTTGAAATAGTTCGTACACCTTGAAATTGAGAATTATATTTTTGTAATTCTTCCTTCTCAAATAAAGCAGGAGTAATGACTGAGAATCCTGTTTGAAAAAGTGTCGAAAATAAAGGTATCAAAAATGCAATAACATAGTAAAAAAATATAGAAACTGAATATTTAGATAAAATCGGTATTACACTACATAATAATGCAGGTATTAATGTAGACCATAATAGTATTTTTTTCTTATTGAAATTATCTAATAAGTAACCCATAACAAATCCCAACAAGAATTGAGGTAGCAATTCAATAATCACCATTCCTCCCATTGCAAAAGACGAATGAAACTCTTGGTAAATTAAGATTGGAAAAGCAATTTTCTGAAATCTATCTCCAACATTTGATATAAACTCACCAAAAGTAATTGTATAAAACGTTTTCTTGTTAATATCCAAAATGTCCCTTCTTTCTAGTTAAACCACGATGAATATCACTTTTTATTAAATCGGTAAGACTTATTCCAAACCTCTTTGCAAGAGTTGGTACCGCACTATTTTCACTTAAACCATACATAGTTACTAACTCAATGAAATATACATCCTCGCCAGATACTCTAAAATCAAGATAACAAGTACCATCTATTTCATAATAATCCAATCATGACCACCCGTCAAACGGGTGGTTTGTCCCAGGGCTATAAGCCCAAACTACCAGCCAGCGCCTAAAGACGCTGGCTTTCCCGTTATTCAAGCCTTATTGCTCTTGACTCGTCACTTGCCTCTCAAAGAGGCTTTAGTATCACTTACCACTATCCCTAAAGGCATCCTTCTTATTCAAAAAGTAGAAAGAAAGGTTACTGCTATCAAACTTACAAATTCAGCAATTGAGTAAACAATCCCAACAAGACTATTTGATAATTTCAATTACGTCCATTTTTTTCTCTCATTAATTGGACATAGCCCTTTGTTTCTATTTTTGAATTTAAAAACGAGAACTCTCCGCACATTTTCTCATAAAAATTATGATAATCTTCTTTTGAAAAATCTCCTAAAATCTCTATCTCAAGATAAAATCCAAGACCATCAATCTTATCTAGATTAATCGTTTTATTTTCTAATGCATCATGATAAGTCTTTCTATGTTTACTTATTGTGAAAATATTTGAAAATCCATCTTGCAAGATATTCCTTACAAATTCTAATTTTTCAGATTCCAACTCTATTTCACTTTCACTCCACATTCCTTGTTTTATCGTATCTTTTCTTGTGAAAATACTTGCTCTATTATCATCTTCTTGGCGAATTCTGTAGATAAAGCTACCTACCTCATCATTTTCAAATTCTCTTCCTTTGGTTTTAAAATATTCATCAACTTGCTTATTTTCACTCTTGAATTTATAAGATTTTTCTAAATATGAAATAGCATTATTATAATCTTTCTCATCGTTGAGTTCAAATCTCACTTCTAATTCATTCATTAATTTTACCTCTCAATTCTTCAAAGGCTGAAGTCTCTTCACATTCACTCAGTCTATAGTAAGTTTCTGTAGATGTTTTATGGACAAAAGCCTAATATTTTCTTGCACTCATTTTAGCACTTCAATATAATACTGTCAATTATTTTGATAATATTTTTTTATTTATTTTTATTAAATACATATTTGTATTATTTGGATTGAAAAAACGATGCTTAATTGAACATCGTCTTTACTATTCTGTTAGATCTGCAATGTAATGCTCAATTTTTAGAGCCATTGACATATTTCCCTCAAGCTTATATAGGAAATAAGCCGTTTCAAAGTACTCTTTTACTGCAACTTTAGAAGAAAAATTCTTACTGACATTTCCCATCAATACATACAAATCAGCCAAAAGATATGTTGTTCTATACGTCTTACACTGCTTTATCGTATCTGTGATTTTAGTAATAGCCTCTTCAGTATTATTCTGCAACCATAGATAGCGACAAACATTATAATTAAATTTAATAGAAAGGGTTAATTCTTCGATTGTGTTTAACTTGAGTTGATTTACTTGATACTCTAACTTTTCTCTAATTTCATTAAAACTCTCTAAATCTTCAATATTATAATAAAAATTGAATAGAGTATTTGAAACTTGAAGGTAGGTCAAGTCAGTTACACTTAACTGAGACAGTACCTTCTCCAATCTTGCCACAGCCTCCTCTTTTTGCCCATAGAAATAAAAATCTATAAGAGATTTTATCCACTCCATATAAAACTTATCTACTAGAGACAAGCGATGTACCTTTACACTCTCTAATTCATATATATATTTCAAAGACTCATAATTTCGATTTGTGATAAATGTCTGGGCTAACTTTTTAAACTCTGATAACTCATCAATCTCTTCTACAATCTGCTCATTAAAAAAATAATCTATACTAACTTTTAACTTCTTAGACAGAGCATATAAAAAGTCAGCTCCTGGAGTAAATTCTCCATTCTCTAATCGACTAATCTGTCCCTGTTTACAGATCCCCTCAGCCAATTCTCGCTGAGACATTTTTAATTCTTTTCGTCTATTTTTTAATCTTGTTGCTAATAGTGTGCCCACGTTTGCATTTTCCTTTTCTGTTCGATTTCAATTTTAATTGTAACATGATTAAATTTTAAATACAAATTAATAAGCCAAAAGATACAAATTATAGATAAATAATGCCTATGTAGGTTATTTTTGAAAACCTATCCCTTCTTCTTTTGAAATTTTCTTACTCAAGCGATTGATAAAAATATTAACGTTAAATGTACTAGATGTTAGACTATCACGTTTAGATTTTGCTATTGATAGATTTAACAGACCAGAAATAGTCTTGTACAACATATCAAATTCAGGAGAATAATAACGATTTTCCCCATTTTTTACGCTCTCTAGTTCATAACAATCAATTCATCTTGTCACAAACCTTAGCCCAAAAAATCCACACCAAATCTTTTCGAAAGCTGTTTAAAGTTTTGTACTTGCTTTCTGACTTCATAGATCTGAACCTTTACCTCTAGCATAAGATCCGAATAGATATATTTTAGACAAATC
The DNA here is from genome assembly GCA_963541475.1 of uncultured Streptococcus sp. Taxonomy (GTDB): domain Bacteria; phylum Bacillota; class Bacilli; order Lactobacillales; family Streptococcaceae; genus Streptococcus. The sequence continues at coordinate 10,434 of CAUTTK010000026.1, forward strand.
ATATTGTTTAGCAACAGGAACAATTTTTTCCTTTATCTGATCTATTGTATAAACCATAGCTTCTATCCTTTTTTATATTGTCAATACATTACAAGCATATCCCTATTAAATAAAGGCTTTAAATTTAAACTTGTAACTTCTTCTCTAATGCTTGTGCCAAAACTTCTGAATAGTTAATCTTTTCTCGATCAGCAAGACGAACTAGCCATTCAGGAACAGTCACATTTTTCCTAATCGCCTTGTTACTTCTCACAAAAGGCGCAGGATCTACTTGAATCATTGATACAAAACCATCTGAAACTTCAATCTTTAAAATATCACTTGGTGTAGGCAACGCTATACCTTCATCAATATAGGAAGCTAAAACATTTTCAAGCATTTCACGAGCATTTTTCATTGCTTCCTCAATATTTTTTCCTTCTGTACCACCACCAAATTCTGGAAATTCTACCCAATATCCTGTTCCTTCTTTATGAAAAATAGCTGGATACGTTTTTAACATTCTACTACCTCCAACATTCTACTACCTCTGATATAAAAAGACTTAGGACAGTAAAAATTACAATCCTAAATCTTTGAGAATTTTTCTTTCTAATCCCTTTCCCAAATCTTCATTTCCATGAACTGGAATCGTGACAAGATATGAAAAATCCTCTTTCTTAAAATGATGACTACCCCTTTGACGAACTTCAACTCATCCATTCTCAAGAGCTAGTTTCACCATTTCTTTACCTGTAAGTGGCATATATTATTGTTACCTCCTTACACTTATTCATTTACTATTATACACATTATGCGTATATTTGTCAAGCTAAAACAAATATTTATCAATAACTACAAAACAAAATAGACCAGCTTGCTGATCTACTTTATTCTATATTCATTGACTTTTGGTCAAATTTTGATCACACTTTGGTCAAAGATTCCAACAATACTAAGCTATTTTAAAAAACTAAATTGTGATGATTGCCCATAAACAAACACTTTGAATATTCTTTATGCTTCTTTACGCTTCCCAAAATGCCCCCTGCAGGAATCGAACCTGCAACTACTCCTTAGGAGGGAGTTGTTATATCCATTGAACTAAGGGAGCTAGATAAAAACTCTGCTGAAGAAGCAGAGTTTTTTAGTCGAATTAACGACGGATTTCTTTGATACGAGCTGCTTTACCTTGAAGAGCACGCAAGTAGTACAATTTCGCACGACGTACTTTACCGTAACGAACAACTTCGATTTTTTCAACACGTGGAGTGTGGATTGGGAAGATACGCTCAACACCTACACCGTTAGAGATTTTACGAACTGTGTAGTTTTCTGAGATGCCAGCACCTTTACGTGCGATAACAACACCTTCAAAAATCTGGATACGTTCACGGTTACCTTCGACAACTTTCGCGTGTACACGAACAGTGTCACCAGGACGGAATGATGGGATATCTGTACGAAGTTGACCTTCAGTCAAGCTTTGGATTAATGGATTCATTTTATTCTCCTATCTTTGTCAATCTTGAGGAATCTTCCTCAGCGGATAAACTGTATTTTTGTGCGTCCATTACACACAAGATACAGTTTACCAAATTTCCACAAAAAAGTAAAGAAATTTATAACAGAATTCCTAAAAAAATCGCAATCAAACCACCTAGGTAGGTCAAAATCAGGTAAGAATAAAAGACCTTCTTATCACTTAACAGTCTTTGCAGTTCGTCATTCAAGGTCGAAAAAGTTGTCAAACCGCCACAAAATCCTGTCGCTAGAATAGCATAGACTTCCTTAGACTCTACATGATTATAGAATAATCCAATCAAAAAACAACCTAGAAGATTGGCTATGAGCGTTCCGATGGGCAATTTAAATGCTTGATTATAGCGGGAAAAGAAATACCGTACTAGGGCTCCACAGCCACAAGCAATTGCAAGATAGACGATTACCATTTTTTCCTCCCTAAATAGTAAGCTAAAAGCAGACCTCCACCGATGCTCAAAAGCAAATACATGACCAAACTAAGATAACGCCCTGTATCAAGCAGTTTCACAGCATCAAGCATGAGACTGGAAAAGGTTGTTAAACCGCCACAAAAGCCCGTCCCCAGTGCTAAAATAACGCCTTTACTGGTTCCCTTATAGACTAAATAGCCCTTAACAAGATACACCAGGCAGAAAATTCCCAGATAGTTGACAAAGAGAGTGCCCCAAGGAAAATCTGGACTGGCTGGTAACCAAGTGGAAACTAGATAGCGGACAAATCCGCCCACCATGGCAGCTAGAAAAATTCCTAGCAGATAAAATTGTTCTTTTTTCATTTGATATTTTGATCCTGATAATCACGCGAACGTTTGAGTATGTCAGAAAAAGTCGCGACAATAGTCTCCTGATAGCGCTTGTCTCCTACGCGACTTCTAACCTTTTCAAAAATAACCGCTTCTCTCTTAGTATCTAAAATCGGTTTACCTGAAGCTTTCTTATAGGCAACTACCTCCTCAACCAAATGCATTCGTTCTTCTAACAGTTTGACAATTTGATCGTCAATTTGATCAATTTCTTGACGAATAATATCTAAATCCATACAGTCTCCTCCTTTATTTGAATTATTGTATCAAAAAGCCACCAAATAGGCTAGTAAAATCCCAACTCACGCTAAGAAAAATGCACTGATTAATTGCATCAGCGCACTTTTATACTTATCCTACTTTAGCAGCCAATTCTTCTGCAAATTGTTCCAAGCGTTCAATATCTTCTTCCTCGGCAGAAAGATCAACTTTGACACACTCTGAACCTTTTTCTGCTCCTGTTGAAACAAAGACACGATCAAAGTCATCAACAGCTTTACAGAATTCATCGTAGAAAGTATCACCTGAGCCAACCACTCCGTAGATTTTGCCATTCAAGTTGAGGTCTGCTAAGTCTTCGTAGAAGTCCATCATCTCATCTGGCAATTCTCCATCACCATAAGTATAGGTCGCAACGATAGCGATGTCTGCTTCCAAGAAGTCTGAAGCGTCAACAGTTGTACATTCATCAACATCGACATCCAAGCCCAAGTCACGTAATTTGTCTGCTACAATATCTGCAATTTCTTCGGTATTACCGGTCATACTGGCAAATACAATTTTTGCTAATGCCATATCGTCCTCCTCAATTTATCTTTCTCCATTATATCACATCTTTTTCATTTTAAAAATAAAAATTCTTGTGCTACAATGAAATGAGAAAGAATTGAGGTTATTTATGGACATTTGCCATCAAATTTTAGAAAAAATCAAAGAATACGACACGATTATCATTCACCGCCATATGAAACCAGACCCTGATGCCTTGGGAAGTCAGGTAGGTTTAAAAGCCTTGTTGGAGCATCATTTTCCAGAAAAAACCATCAAAGCCGTTGGTTTTGATGAACCAACTCTCACTTGGATGGCTGAAATGGATCATGTTGAAGATAGTGCCTACCAAGGCGCCCTTGTCATCGTCTGTGATACTGCTAACACTGCTCGTATCGATGATAAGCGCTATTGTCAAGGTGATTTTCTCATTAAGATTGACCACCATCCAAATGATGATGTATATGGTGATCTATCTTGGGTAGACACTAATTCTAGCAGTGCTAGTGAGATGATTACCCTATTTGCCCAAACAACCCATCTAGCCTTGTCAGATCGCGCTGCTGAGCTACTTTTTGCAGGAATTGTTGGTGATACAGGTCGTTTCCTCTACCCTTCTACGACTGCACGCACCCTCCGCCTGGCTGCCTCTCTGAGAGAACAGAACTTTGATTTTTCGGCTCTCACTCGCAAAATGGACACTATGAGCTACAAAATTGCTAAACTTCAAGGCTACATCTACGACCATCTGGAAGTGGATGAGAATGGTGCCGCTCGCGTTATCCTGAGTCAAGAAATCTTGAAACAATTCAATGTTAGCGATGCTGAAACTGCAGCTATTGTGGGGACACCTGGACGCATTGACAGTGTTAGTCTTTGGGGAATTTTTGTGGAACAGGCTGATGGTCACTACCGTGTTCGCTTACGCAGTAAAATCCATCCTATCAATGAAATTGCCAAGGAACATGATGGCGGAGGCCACCCTCTAGCAAGTGGTGCCAATTCCTATAGTCTAGAAGAAAACGAAATCATCTACCAAAAGTTAAAAAACTTGCTTAAAAACTGATAAAATACTTGCCAAACTTTTCAGAATCTGATAGACTAGTATGGTAACAATCTATGGCTCGCAAAGAGACCATGGCAGAAAGGAAATATTGCAAAATGAAAAAAGATATCCATCCAGAATATCGCCCAGTTGTCTTCATGGACACAACTACTGGTTACCAATTCCTTAGCGGTTCAACAAAACGCTCTAACGAAACAGTTGAGTTCGAAGGCGAAACTTACCCATTGATCCGTGTGGAAATTTCATCAGACTCACACCCATTCTACACTGGACGTCAAAAGTTCACTCAAGCAGATGGACGCGTGGATCGTTTCAACAAAAAATACGGTCTCAAATAATGATAAAAAGACAGCTTCGGCTGTTCTTTTTTTATTTCTTGAAATTAACTGCTGTTTTCATATTCCAGACTCGTACTCTTCGAAAATCTCTTCGGTAATTTAATGTTAGGGGATTTATACTAACAATAGACTTTTAATCCCAAAATTGATAAAATAAGAAGGAAAATAAGATAAAAGGAAACTATAAATCACCATGATGAACATGCAAAACATGATGCGTCAAGCACAAAAACTTCAAAAACAAATGGAACAAAGCCAAGCTGAACTTGCTGCTATGCAATTTGTTGGCAAATCTGCTCAAGACCTTGTTCAAGCGACCTTGACTGGAGATAAGAAAGTTATCAGCATTGACTTTAATCCAGCTGTCGTTGACCCAGAAGACCTTGAAACTCTCTCTGATATGACTGTTCAAGCTATCAACTCTGCTCTTGAACAAATCGATGAAACGACTAAGAAAAAACTAGGTGCTTTCGCTGGAAAATTGCCATTCTAAGCATAAGAAAAAACAAGCATTCAAGAGAATACTTGCCTATCGTGGGAGGAACAACTGTTCCTCTTTTTAATTACTAAAAATTAAAGAATTCCATGGCCTGTTTGAAAAGCAATTCAGTATACTCTGGGTCTTCTTGGGCAATGGTAACCTGGTCTTGAATCATTTCCAAGTCATCCGTTATCATGCCGTCAGCTCCCAAATGAACTGATTTATCAAAGGACTCTGAACTATTAATGGTCCACACATACAATTTCTGATCGGTATTCCAAAGCTTGTTGACAAAATTTTCATCTAAAGTTGAATACTCCATGGTGTAACCTGTGGCTTTGGTTCTTGGAAAAATACTATTGTAAGGTAGGATGAAATAGACTGGAATTTGTGAGTCGTAAGCTAGCACTTGGTCAATCACATGGTAGTCTAAGGACTGCATTTGGTGCCCATTCTGCTTAATGATGGCTCCATATTTGTCCATAAAGCGTTTCATCATATCTGGACTATCTTTTCGACTGGTTTTAATTTCAATGAGGAGTTTTTGATGTAATTCATTTGCTTTGTTGAGATAATCATCAAAACTAGACACCTTACTATGATAGCCATTTTCAGAAATATCAAGTTTGGTTAATTCATCCAAAGTTAGATCCTGAGGATTGGCATTGACTCCTGTCAAATTCTTGATATTAGCATCATGCATCATGACAAACTGGCCATCTTTTGTTTCCTGAACATCTGTCTCAACGAAATCTGGAGATAACTGAGCGGTTTTTTCTAGCGATTGGACTGTATTCTGCACACCATTCCTATTAGATACTCCTCTGTGAGAAATAACTAAAGGTTTATTGGCAACTGGCGCTTCCAAATAAACATATCCCTCAAGAGCGAAAAAGATACCTGCACAGCCCATCACTCCCCATCTCATCCAGTGGTCTTTCTTTCTCCTTGGTGTGATTTCTAGCTCTTCTCCTGTCAAAAAGGAAACAAACTTAATAAGGAAATAGGTCAAGGCCATATAGTGGAAATTCTTAATCAAGACAAAGTTGATAATTCCCAGTACAAGAGATTCCTTATGGGTCACTCCATCCATCAGTGCCTGACTTGCTAAGATTGGAATCAAGAAAAGAATGAAAAATAGATAGGTTTTGACGACAATCCAAAGCAAGTTCCAAATATAAAACCAGGATTGCCTTTTGGTCTTCTCTAGACTGTATCTGACTGCCTCTTTGACTGTTTTCTTCTCAAATAAAAGCTGAGGTAGGGCAAACATCAAACGCACTGAAATGTAAAACAGAAGTAAAGCCAGAATAGTAACCACTATACCTACTAGCCAATACTTGTCTTCCACATAATCAACGATAAAATCCGGAATGACAATTTTATTGAGGTAATAAATCTTTAAAATCTTTCGAATCAATGGAAAGAGCATCATGACATAAAAGAAAATAAAGGCCATTTTGGAAATCGTCACTTGCTTCATAAACAAGAAACTCTGACGAAAGACCTTGCGACTGTACTCCAGTAAGGTCCTCTTTTCATGATAGAGGAGGTGGCGAGCCCCGATAAAGAGAAGCCCTATCTGGTAATAGGCGACCAGTAAATTAACGATTACCAGAATAAATAAAGCAAGACTAACAAATGGCGAACCCTTTATAATGGCAAAAATATTGTTGTAAGATAGAAAGAGATAACCTGTCTGACGGAGCAAAAGTCCAGCAACCCAAGAATTGAGAGGTAACCAGACAAACTCAATCATCAGGAATATCAAGAAAAAGAGAAAGAGAATTTTATCTAGATTAAAGTAGATTTTTCTAAAACCTAGATTTTTAGGTTTTTCAGGTTTCATAGACACTCCTAGTCAAATAATTGAGACAAGTCCAAGCCTCCAAAAGGATTGTTAGAGAGGCTACTTTCTGCCCCTAACAATTCTCTAGCCTGGTCTGACTCTAGAAAGGACTCGTAAACACGCGCTGTCATACGAGCATCCTCTAGGCTATTATGAGACTGACCTTGAAATCCAAGAAACGAGGCAACGGTTTGCAATTTAAGATTGGCAATACCATGTAAATCTGAACTCCGACGTTCAAAAGCTTCATCATACAAATCCACCTTATACTGCTGGCTATAATCTAAACCATGCTCTGCTAGAATAGGCAAATCACTTTTAGCAGCATTGTAGCCAAGCATGGGTAAAGAACCCACAAACTCTTGGAATTCTTTTATAACTTTCTCCACTGGAGGGGCATCTTTTAAGGTCTCAGCTGTAATCCCAGTCAAACCATTGATAAAACTTTTTAAAGGTACATTGGTATGAACATAGGAATCATAGGCATCGATTTCCTGACCATCTCTAAAACGCACTGCCGATACTTGAATCAAGTGTGTTTGCCCTTCATGCTGATTAAATTCTAAATCGAAAGCAATGTAATCTTCTAATCGTTCCATTTTCTACCTCTCCTATACTGTTATTTTATACTCTTCGAAAATCTCTTCAAACCGCGTCAGCTTCGCCTTGCCGTAGATATATGTAACTGACTTCGTCAGTCTTATCTACAACCTCAAAGCAGTGCTTTGAGCAGCCTGCGGCTCGCTTCCTAGTTTGCTCTTTGATTTTCATTGAGTATTAATTGAGCAACTATACTATTTAGAAATAAAAGAAGCCATCAGGTTAGCATTTAACCTAAACAGCTCCTTGATTATCCTCCAA
>CAUTTK010000027.1:0-17373 GCA_963541475.1 uncultured Streptococcus sp.
AAATCTTCATTTTGAAAATCATCAAAAAAATGGTATAATGGTAGGAAAAGATTCGACTAAAAGTAATAGTGCTTTTAGAATAAAAGGGTAAGTAACCCTATAATCAAGATAAACTAAGCTTTCGGAGGAAAAATGAGTAATATCAGTTTAACAACACTTGGTGGTGTACGTGAAAACGGGAAAAATATGTATATCGCTGAAATCGATGGGTCTATTTTCGTTTTGGATGCAGGTCTCAAATACCCTGAAAATGAACAACTAGGGGTGGACGTCGTTATTCCAAACATGGACTACCTTTTTGAAAATAGCGACCGTATCGCTGGGGTTTTCTTGACCCACGGACATGCGGATGCCATTGGTGCTCTGCCTTATCTCTTGGCTGAAGCCAAGGTACCTGTATTTGGCTCTGAGTTGACCATTGAGTTGGCCAAACTCTTTGTCAAAGGAAATGATACGGTTAAGAAATTCAATGATTTCCATGTCATCGATGAGGATTCGGAGATTGATTTTGGAGGGACTGTGGTGTCCTTCTTCCGTACGACCCACTCTATCCCAGAAAGTCTGGGTGTTGTCTTGAAGACGGCTGAAGGTAGTATCGTTTATACAGGTGACTTCAAATTTGACCAGACAGCTAGTGAATCTTATGCGACAGACTTTGCTCGTTTGGCAGAAATCGGTCGTGATGGAGTTCTAGCTCTTCTTAGTGATTCAGCCAATGCGGATAGCAATATCCAAGTGGCTAGCGAAAGTGAAGTTGGGGACGAGATCACTCAAACCATTTCGGACTGGGATGGTCGTATCATTGTTGCAGCAGTAGCCAGCAACCTCTCTCGTATTCAGCAGGTGTTTGACGCTGCGGATGCAACAGGCCGTCGTGTGGTCTTGACAGGATTTGATATTGAAAATATCGTCCGTACTGCTATTCGCCTCAAGAAATTGTCTCTAGCTAACGAGAGTCTTTTGATTAAGCCCAAAGACATGTCTCGCTTTGAAGACCATGAGTTGATTATCCTTGAGACAGGTCGTATGGGGGAACCTATCAACGGTCTTCGTAAGATGTCGATTGGTCGCCACCGTTATGTGGAAATCAAGGATGGTGACCTAGTCTATATCGTAACGACTCCGTCTATCGCCAAAGAAGCAGTCATGGCGCGTGTGGAAAACATGATTTATCAAGCTGGAGGTGTTGTCAAATTGATTACCCAAAGCTTGCGTGTGTCAGGGCACGGAAATGCGCGTGATTTGCAGTTGATGATCAATCTCTTGCAACCCAAGTATCTCTTCCCAATTCAAGGGGAATACCGTGAGTTGGATGCCCATGCTAAGGCTGCTATGGCCGTTGGGATGTTGCCAGAACGCATTTTCATCCCTAAAAAGGGAACCAGCATGGCTTATGAGAATGGAGACTTTGTCCCAGCTGGAGCAGTTTCGGCAGGCGATGTCTTGATTGATGGAAATGCCATCGGTGATGTTGGAAATGTGGTTCTTCGTGACCGTAAGGTCTTGTCAGAGGATGGCATTTTCATCGTAGCAATCACCGTTAACCGCCGTGAGAAGAAAATTGTGGCCAAGGCTCGTGTTCACACGCGTGGATTTGTTTATCTCAAGAAGAGTCGAGATATTCTCCGTGAAAGTTCAGAATTGATTAACCAGACGGTAGAAGACTATCTTCAAGGAGATGACTTTGACTGGGCAGATCTTAAAGGGAAGGTTCGTGATAATCTGACTAAGTATCTCTTTGACCAAACCAAACGTCGTCCAGCTATTTTACCAGTAGTCATGGAAGCGAAATAATTGTTGAAATAAACAGAGAGAAAGTCGAATTTCGGCTTTTTCTTATCGGAAAATAGAAGGAGCAAATCATGGCAGTAATGAAAATTGAGTATTACTCACAAGTCTTGGATATGGAGTGGGGAGTGAATGTCCTCTACCCCGATGCCAATCGAGTGGAAGAACCAGAGTGTAAAGATATTCCCGTCTTGTACCTCTTGCACGGGATGTCTGGCAATCATAATAGTTGGCTCAAGCGGACTAATGTAGAACGCTTACTTCGGGGGACTAATCTCATTGTCGTTATGCCCAATACTAGCAATGGTTGGTACACTGATACTCAGTATGGTTTTGATTATTACACAGCTCTGGCAGAGGAATTGCCACAGGTTTTAAAACGCTTCTTCCCTAATATGACCAGCAAGCGTGAAAAAACCTTTATCGCTGGTCTTTCTATGGGAGGCTATGGCTGCTTCAAATTGGCTCTTGCTACAAATCGTTTTTCTTACGCAGCTAGTTTTTCAGGTGCTCTCAGCTTTCAAGATTTTTCTCCTGAGAGCCAAAATTTGGGAACTCCAGCTTACTGGAGAGGTGTGTTTGGGGAGATTAAAGACTGGACAGCTAGTCCTTATTCTCTAGAAAGTCTGGCTAAAAAATCGGATAAAAAGACCAAGCTTTGGGCTTGGTGTGGCGAGCAGGATTTCTTGTATGAAGCCAATAATCTCTCAGTGAAAAATCTCAAAAAACTTGGATTTGATGTGACCTATAGCCATAGCGCTGGAACTCACGAGTGGTACTACTGGGAAAAACAATTGGAACGTTTTTTAGCAACCCTGCCAATTGACTTCAAATTAGAAGAGAGATTGTCATAATTTAGCTTTCTTTCAGCTTGTTTTAGTAAAATAGACTTTATTTGCTAGAAAGGTGGAGAGATATGCGTTGGCTTTTTCGTTTGATAGGGGCTTTCTTTTATTTTATTTGGCGTTTGTTCAGGCGCCTAGTTTGGATAGTTGTGCTCTTATGTGCGCTTGCTTTCGGACTTCTCTGGTATCTGAACGGGGATTTTCAAGGAGCGTTAAAGCAAGCAGAGCGGTCAGTAAAGATTGGTCAACAAAGTATCGACCAATGGGAAAAAACAGGGCAACTGCCTAAGTTGAATCAGATAGATAGCCACCAACACTCTGAAGAAAGGTGGCCACAGGCCTCTGCTCGTATTTACTTGGATCCCCAGATGGATTCACGCTTTCAAGAATCTTATGTAGAAGCGATTCAGAATTGGAATCAAACGGGTGCTTTTAACTTTGAAATTGTCACCGAGTCCAGCAAGGCAGATATATTGGCTACGGAGATGAATGACGGAGGTACTCCTGTGGCAGGAGAGGCGGAAAGTCAGACTAATCTCTTGACGGGGCAATTCTTGTTTGTCACGGTACGGTTGAATCACTATTATCTGTCCAATCCTAACTATGGCTATTCCTATGAGCGTATTGTCCATACGGCAGAACATGAGTTGGGTCATGCGATTGGCTTGGATCATACAGATGAGAAGTCTGTCATGCAACCAGCAGGTTCCTTTTATGGTATCCAGGAAGAGGATGTTGCAAGACTTCGAAAATTATATGAGACCAATGAGTAGGGAACTATCTTTCCCTACTTTTTTGTTATAATGGAACTATGAATAACTTGATTAAATCAAAACTAGAGCTCCTGCCGACCAGCCCTGGTTGCTACATTCACAAGGATAAAAACGGTACCATTATCTATGTAGGAAAGGCTAAAAATCTGCGTAATCGCGTGAGGTCTTATTTCCGTGGAAGTCATGATACTAAGACAGAGGCTCTGGTATCTGAAATTGTGGATTTTGAATTTATTGTTACGGAGTCCAATATTGAGGCACTTCTCCTAGAAATCAACCTGATCAAGGAAAATAAGCCTAAATACAATATCATGCTCAAGGATGATAAGTCTTATCCCTTCATTAAAATCACTAATGAGCGCTATCCTCGTTTGATTATTACCCGTCAGGTCAAAAAGGACGGCGGTCTCTACTTTGGACCTTATCCAGATGTGGGGGCAGCCAATGAAATCAAGCGGCTACTAGATCGGATTTTTCCTTTTCGAAAGTGTACGAATCCACCGTCTAAGGTCTGTTTTTACTACCATATCGGCCAATGCCTGGCCCACACCATATGTAATAAAGATGAGACCTATTTCAAGTCCATGGCTCAGGAGGTTTCTGATTTTCTAAAAGGGCAGGATGACAAAATCATCGATGATCTCAAGGGCAAGATGGCAACGGCAGCCCAAGCTATGGAATTTGAACGTGCAGCGGAATACCGTGACCTAATTCAGGCTATTGGAACGCTTCGAACCAAGCAGCGGGTCATGGCTAAGGATCTCCAAAATCGGGATGTCTTTGGCTACTATGTCGATAAGGGCTGGATGTGTGTTCAGGTTTTCTTTGTTCGTCAGGGCAAGCTTATTGAGCGCGATGTCAATCTATTCCCCTACTACAATGATCCAGATGAGGACTTTCTAACCTATGTGGGACAATTTTATCAAGAAAAATCTCACCTAGTACCCAATGAGGTATTGATTCCGCAGGATATTGACGAAGAAGCCGTCAAGGCTTTGGTAGACACCAAGATTCTTAAGCCTCAGCGTGGAGAGAAAAAGCAACTGGTCAATTTGGCTATAAGGAATGCTCGAGTCAGTCTAGAGCAGAAGTTCAATCTGTTAGAAAAATCTGTCGAAAAGACACAAGGAGCTATTGAAAATCTAGGACGCTTGCTCCAAATACCGACCCCAGTCCGCATCGAATCCTTCGATAACTCTAATATCATGGGAACCAGTCCTGTTTCAGCCATGGTTGTCTTTGTCAACGGAAAACCTAGTAAGAAGGATTACCGTAAGTATAAAATCAAGACCGTAGTCGGGCCAGATGACTATGCGAGTATGAGAGAAGTCATTCGCAGGCGCTATGGTCGAGTACAGCGTGACGGTTTGACTCCTCCAGATTTGATTGTCATCGATGGGGGACAAGGTCAAGTCAATATCGCCAAGCAAGTCATCCAAGAGGAGCTGGGTTTGGATATTCCCATTGCAGGTTTGCAAAAAAATGACAAGCATCAAACCCATGAATTGCTCTTTGGAGATCCGCTTGAGGTGGTGGAGTTATCTCGCAATTCTCAGGAATTTTTCCTCCTCCAACGCATTCAGGATGAGGTGCACCGTTTTGCCATCACCTTCCACCGTCAACTGCGCTCTAAAAATTCCTTTTCATCTCAATTGGATGGGATTGACGGTCTGGGGCCTAAACGCAAGCAGAATCTCATGAAGCATTTCAAGTCTTTGACCAAAATCAAGGAAGCCAGTGTGGATGAGATTGTCGGAGTTGGAGTACCAAGAGCAGTAGCAGAGGCTGTGCAAAGAAAGTTGAGCCCGCAGGAAGAAGAGAAATTAGCTCAAGTAGCGGAAGAAAGAGTAGATTATCAAACGGAAGGAAAAACATCATGAACCATAAAATCGCAATTTTATCAGATATTCATGGCAATGCGACGGCGCTAGAAGCAGTTATTGCAGATGCTAAAAATCAAGGAGTCAGTGAATACTGGCTTCTGGGAGATATTTTTCTTCCCGGTCCCGGTGCAAATGACTTGGTCGCTCTGTTAAAGGACCTTCCTATCACAGCCAGTGTTCGAGGCAATTGGGATGATTGTGTCCTTGAGGCCTTGGATGGTGAATATGGTTTGGAAGATCCACAAGAAATTCAATCAATGCGAATGACCCAGTTTTTGATGGAGCGAATGAATCCTGCAACGATTGTCTGGCTACGAAGCTTGCCTTTGCTGGAAAAGAAAGAAATTGAAGGACTGCGCTTTTCTATCTCTCATAATTTACCTGACAAAAACTATGGTGGGGATCTACTGGTTGGGAATAATACAGATAAATTTGACCAACTGCTAGATGCGGAAACCGACGTGGCAGTCTATGGTCATGTTCACAAGCAGTTGCTTCGTTATGGCAGTCAAGGGCAACAAATCATCAATCCAGGGTCGATTGGCATGCCCTATTTTAATTGGGAGGCGTTAAAAAATCACCGTGCCCAGTATGCCGTGATAGAAGTGGAAGATGGGGAATTGGTCAATATCCAATTTCGTAAAGTCGCTTATGATTATGAAGCGGAGTTAGAACTGGCCAAGTCCAAGGGGCTTCCCTTTATCGAAATGTATGAAGAACTACGAAGAGAAGACAACTATCAGGGGCACAATCTGGAACTTTTAGCAAGCTTAATAGAAAAGCATGGGTATGTAGAAGATGTGAAGAATTTTTTTGATTTTTTGTAAGAGTTTCCTAAAATAACCAATGCAAACTAAAAAAGCGATTGGCTGGTCCAATCGCTTTTAGTATATCTTATACTCAATGAAAATGAAAGAGCAAACTAGGAAGCTAGCCGTAGGTTGCTCAAAGCACAGCTTTGAGGTTGCAGATAAAGCTGACGTGGTTTGAAGAGATTTTCGAAGAGTATTATTGTAACTGAGATTTATCTGGGAGATAAGAACCACCTAGATAAGTATTGCTGAGTTTTTCAAGGGTTCCATCTTGGTAGAGTTCTTTGAGCGCTTTATCAAATTTATCTTTAAACTCTTTTTGGTCGTTTGAGAAAACGATATAGTTGTTGGGGCTATCGGCAGAAGGTAAATCAACGACTGAGAGATCTAAGCCACGGTCCTTGATAATCTTTTGAACCGATACCTTGTCAAAAACTAGGAAATCAAATTCACCGTTAGAGAGGTCTAAGATTCGTTTACCGATATCCTCTCCAGAAAAATCGATAGTAGCGGGATTGTCAGTGTGTTTTTGATTCCAGTTATTGATGAATTGAGCGTTTGAAGTTCCAGTATCCTCTTGCGTTGTTTTGCCAGCGATTTGGTCAAGTGAAGTCAGAGGATTTTTCTTGTTGCTGACAAGGACGAGGGGATTGTTCGAAATTGGAAGTGAGTAAAGATATTTTTCAGCACGCTCTTTTGTGTAACTCAAGTTATTGGCTGCAGCCTGATAGTGACCAGAATCAAGTCCTGGAAAGATACTCTCCCAGGCAGTTCTTTGGAATTGAATCTCGTAGTCGCTGAGTTTTTCATCTACTGCTTTTAGAACTTCAATATCGAAGCCTGTCAGATTGCCTTTATCTTCGTAGTCAAATGGTGGCACATCGGCAGCTGTAGCAACGACGATTGTCTTTTGAGAGTTAGTCTCTTTAGGTGTAGCTTGATTTCCACAGGCAACCAAAAATGGTAGGATGGCTAGTAATAGGCTAAATTTTTTCATAATGTCTCCATTCAAATGTAAGTTATCTGCTAGTTTATCAGAAATGTTCCTGATGAACCAATATATATTTTTTATGGCTGTAATAAAAAAACTTAATCATGAAAAATCCCTGCAAGCTCTTTCAAATTATGGTAGAATGGAAGCAGTAGAATTAGAAAAGGAAATCGATTATGAAATTTCTTGAATTAAATAAAAAACGTCATGCGACTAAGCATTTCACTGATAAGCCAGTTGATCCAAAAGATGTGCGTACGGCTATCGAAATTGCAACCTTGGCTCCAAGTGCCCATAACAGCCAGCCTTGGAAATTTGTGGTCGTTCGTGAGAAAAATGCTGAACTGGCAAAATTGGCTTACGGTTCCAACTTTGAGCAGGTATCATCAGCGCCTGTAACCATTGCCTTGTTTACGGATACAGACCTTGCCAAACGTGCTCGTAAGATTGCCCGAGTTGGTGGTGCTAAGAATTTCTCAGAAGAACAACTTCAATATTTCATGAAGAATTTGCCAGCTGAATTTGCCCGTTACAATGAACAACAGGTCAGTGACTACCTAGCCCTCAATGCAGGTTTGGTTGCCATGAACTTGATTCTCGCTCTTACAGACCAAGGAATTGGATCAAATATGATCCTTGGTTTTGACAAATCAAAAGTCAACGAAGTTTTGGATATCGAAGATCGTTTCCGTCCAGAACTCTTAATTACAGTGGGTTACACAGATGAAAAATTAGAACCAAGCTACCGCTTGCCAGTAGATGAAATCATCGAGAAAAGATAGAAGGAAGATAATATGACAGCAATTGATTTTACAGCAGAAGTAGAAAAACGCAAAGAAGACCTCTTGGCTGACTTGTTTAGCCTTTTGGAAATCAACTCAGAACGTGATGATAGCAAGGCTGATGCCCAGCATCCATTTGGGCCTGGTCCAGTAAAAGCCTTGGAAAAATTCCTTGAAATCGCAGACCGTGATGGTTATCCAACTAAAAATGTTGACAACTACGCAGGACATTTTGAGTTTGGTGATGGAGAAGAAGTTCTCGGAATCTTTGCCCACATGGACGTGGTGCCAGCTGGTAGCGGTTGGGACACAGACCCTTACACACCAACTATCAAAGACGGTCGCCTTTATGCGCGTGGGGCTTCGGACGACAAGGGTCCTACAACAGCTTGTTACTATGGTTTGAAAATCATCAAAGAATTGGGTCTTCCAACTTCTAAGAAGGTTCGCTTCATCGTTGGAACAGACGAAGAATCAGGCTGGGCAGACATGGACTACTACTTCGAGCATGTAGGACTTGCGAAACCAGACTTTGGCTTCTCTCCAGACGCTGAATTCCCTATCATCAATGGTGAAAAAGGAAATATCACGGAATACCTCCACTTTGCAGGTGAAAATGCAGGTGCTGCTCGTCTTCACAGCTTCACAGGTGGTTTGCGTGAAAACATGGTGCCTGAATCAGCAACAGCAGTCGTTTCAGGTGATTTGGCTGACTTGCAAGCTAAACTAGATGCCTTTGTTGCAGAACACAAACTTAGAGGAGAACTCCAAGAAGAAGCTGGCCAATACAAGGTGACGATCATTGGTAAATCAGCCCACGGTGCTATGCCTGCTTCAGGTGTCAATGGTGCAACTTACCTAGCCCTCTTCCTTAGCCAGTTTGACTTTGCTGGTCCAGCCAAAGACTACCTTGACGTCGCTGGTAAAATTCTCTTGAACGACCATGAGGGTGAAAATCTCAAGATTGCTCATGTGGATGAAAAGATGGGTGCCCTTTCTATGAATGCGGGAGTCTTCCGCTTCGATGAAACAAGTGCTGATAATACCATTGCCCTCAACATCCGCTATCCAAAAGGAACAAGTCCAGAACAAATCAAGTCAATCCTTGAAAACTTGCCAGTTGCTTCTGTTAGCCTTTCTGAACACGGTCACACGCCTCACTATGTGCCAATGGAAGATCCACTTGTCCAAACCTTGTTGAATGTTTATGAAAAACAAACTGGCCTTAAAGGTCATGAGCAAGTCATTGGTGGTGGAACCTTTGGTCGCTTGCTAGAACGTGGAGTTGCCTACGGTGCCATGTTCCCAGACTCAATTGACACTATGCACCAAGCTAATGAATTTATCGCCTTGGATGATCTCTTCCGAGCAGCAGCAATCTATGCCGAAGCTATTTACGAATTGATCAAATAAAACGATAGAAGTCTGAGATCTTATGCTTAGACTTCTTTTTGGAGGAAAAGTAGATGTCCCAAATCGAAAGAATTAAGCAGGCTATCATGGCGGATCCGCAGAATGCCACCTATACAGAGCGTGGCATCGAGCCTCTCTTTGCAGCGCCAAAGACTGCTCGCATCAATATCATCGGTCAAGCGCCTGGTCTTAAAACCCAAGAAGCAGGCCTTTACTGGAAGGACAAAAGTGGTGACCGCTTGCGCGACTGGCTAGGTGTGGATGAAGATACCTTTTACAATTCAGGCTATTTTGCTGTCTTGCCTATGGATTTCTACTTTCCAGGACATGGCAAGTCAGGTGATCTGCCACCGAGAACTGGCTTTGCTGAAAAATGGCATCCGCAGCTCTTGCAAGAATTACCAGATATTCAGTTGACCCTCTTGATTGGCCAATATGCCCAAGCCTACTATTTACAGGAGAAAGTCAGTGGCAAGGTAACAGAACGGGTAAAACATTACCAGAACTACTTGCCAACCTATTTTCCATTAGTTCACCCTTCACCACGAAATCAAATCTGGATGGCCAAAAATCCTTGGTTTGAGGCAGAAGTGGTGCCAGATTTGAAAAAAAGAATTAAAACAATTTTATAGTCAATGAAAATCAAAGAACAAACTAGGAAGCTAGCCGCAGGCTGCTCAAAGTACAGCTTTGAGGTTCTGGATGGAACTGACGAAGTCAGCTCAAAACACTGTTTTGAGGTTGTGGATAAAACTGACGAAGTCAGCTCAAAGCACTGCTTTGAGGTTGCAGATAAAACTGACGAAGTCAGTTACATATACGCACGGTAAGGCGACGCTGACGTGGTTTGAAGAGATTTTCGAAGAGTATTAGGAGAAAAAGAATGAAAGAAATTTCCTTTGACGCATTTTACCAGCTTTACCAAAACGACCAACTTTCTCTAGTGGATGTGAGAGAAGTAGATGAGTTTGAAGATCTTCATTTAGAAGGTGCCCACAACCTACCGCTTAGTCAATTGGCTGATAGCTATGTTCAGTTGGACAAGGACCAGTTGCATTATGTCATTTGTAAAGCTGGGGTTAGATCAGCGCATGCTTGTCAATTTCTAGCTGAACAAGGTTATGAGGTTATCAATGTTCAGGGTGGCATGTTGGCCTTTGAAGAACTGTAAACAGTAGACTTTCTCCTACTTGGTGTGGACTGGGTAGGAGAATGTTATTTTTAGACAATTCTCATTTTTGAGAATCTTAAAAACATTCAATATTTACTTCGTGGTACTTTTTTCATACTCTTATTCATGGTATACTAAGTCAGTATTTTATAAATATGAAGGAGATTTTCATGGCTAAAAAAGGTGCCTTAACAGGTTTACTCCTGTTTGGAATATTTTTTGGTGCGGGGAACTTGATTTTTCCGCCTTCTCTAGGTGCTCTATCTGGAGAACATTTTCTTCCTGCCATCGCAGGTTTTGTCTTTTCAGGCGTCGGTATCGCCGTCTTGGCCCTTATTATTGGAACGCTAAATCCTAAAGGATATATTCACGAGATTTCAACAAAGATAGCGCCTTGGTTTGCGACTCTGTACCTCGTAGTTCTCTATTTGTCAATTGGTCCATTCTTTGCTATCCCACGTACTGCTACAACGGCTTACGAAGTAGGGATTAGCCCCCTTCTGTCGGATGCAAATAAAGGTCTAGGCTTGATTGTCTTTACCCTTCTTTACTTTGCAGCAGCGTATCTAATCTCGCTCAATCCATCAAAAATCTTAGACCGTATCGGTCGTATTTTAACACCAGTCTTTGCAATCTTGATTGTTATCTTGGTTGTTCTAGGAGCTATCAAATACGGTGGAACAAGCCCTCAAGCTGCGTCAGCTGCTTATCAAGCTTCTGCTTTTGGTACAGGTTTCCTAGAAGGTTACAATACCTTGGATGCTCTTGCTTCCGTTGCCTTTAGTGTGATTGCAGTTCAAACCTTGAAACAACTTGGATTTTCAAGTAAGAAAGAATACATTTCAACTATTTGGGTTGTTGGTATCGTTGTTGCCCTTGCCTTCAGCGCCCTTTACATCGGTTTAGGTTTCCTTGGAAATCATTTCCCAGTACCAGCTGAAGCGATGAAGGGTGGAACACCAGGTGTTTATATCTTGTCACAAGCTACTCAAGAAATCTTTGGCTCAACAGCTCAACTCTTCCTCGCAGCTATGGTTACTGTAACCTGCTTCACAACTACAGTTGGTTTGATTGTGTCAACAGCTGAGTTCTTTAACGGCCGCTTCCCACAAATCAGCTACAAGGCTTATGCAACAGTCTTTACCTTGATTGGATTTGCTATTGCAAATCTTGGTTTGAGTGCAATTATCAAGTACTCAATTCCAGTATTGGTTATCTTGTACCCAATCACGATTGCCATCGTTATGATTGTCATTGTCAACAAATTTGTGGCTCTTTCAAAACCAGGTATGCAGTTGACAATTGCTGTTGTTACAGCTATTGCCATTGCAAGCGTACTAGGAAGCTCGTTTAAGGTTGAGTTTCTTGCAAATCTTGTCAACGCTCTTCCTTTTGCTAAAGCATCACTCCCATGGTTGGTACCAGCCATTGTCGGAATCTTGCTCTCATTGGTTCTACCAAACAAGCAAGAAAGCGATGTTTTTGAGATGGAATAATCACTAAAATCACTTTTGTAGCCAAGTCTACAGGAGTGATTTTCTTTTTTTATCCGATGATAAATGTGTTATAATAGGTAGCAAAAGGGGTGAAGAAATGAATCAAACAGTAGCATATATCAAAGAACTAACAGCCATTGCATCGCCAACCGGCTTCACTCGTGAGATTTCAGACTATTTAGTCAAGACTCTAGAAGGTTTTGGCTACCAGCCGGTTCGCACAGCCAAGGGCGGTGTCAATGTAACCATCAAAGGTCAAAATGATGAGCAACACCGCTATGTGACTGCCCATGTGGATACGCTGGGTGCTATTGTCCGTGCTGTCAAATCAGACGGTCGTCTGAAACTGGACCGTATCGGTGGTTTTCCTTGGAACATGATTGAAGGAGAAAACTGTACCGTTCATGTGGCTAGCACAGGTCAAAAAGTATCAGGAACCATCCTCATCCACCAAACTTCTTGCCATGTCTATAAGGATGCAGGAACTGCAGAACGCACGCAAGACAATATGGAAGTGCGTTTGGACGCCAAAGTAAGCAATGAAAAAGAAACTCGTGCCTTGGGGATTGAGGTTGGTGATTTTATCAGTTTTGACCCACGAACTGTCGTGACAGAGACAGGTTTTATCAAGTCTCGTCATTTGGATGATAAAGTCAGTGCAGCGATTTTGCTTAATCTGCTTCGTATCTATAAGGAGGAGAAGATTGAATTGCCAGTAACAACCCATTTTGCTTTTTCAGTCTTTGAAGAAGTGGGACACGGTGCTAACTCTAATATCCCTGCTCAGGTAGTAGAATATCTGGCTGTGGATATGGGAGCTATGGGAGATGACCAGCAAACAGATGAGTACACAGTGTCTATCTGTGTCAAGGATGCTTCAGGTCCTTATCACTATGACTTCCGTCAACATTTGGTTGCTTTGGCTAAAGAGCAAGATATTCCATTTAAGCTGGATATCTATCCATTTTATGGTTCGGACGCTTCAGCAGCCATGTCTGCAGGGGCAGAGGTCAAGCATGCCCTTCTTGGTGCGGGTATCGAATCTAGTCATTCTTATGAGCGTACTCATATTGATTCGGTGGCCGCAACGGAGCGTATGGTTGATGCTTATCTTAAGAGTGACTTGGTAGACTGAAGGGGCGATAAAGTATCATGTATGAAATACTGAAACAATTAGCAACGCCTGCTATAATAACAGGGATAATTTCGGGTTTGTATGCTTATTTCCAAAAGAAAAAAGAAGAATATCGTGAATACGTGTATAAAAATAAACAAGAAAATTTTAAAGAACTAGTTGTTTATGCCGATGAACTGGTAGATAAAGGAATTACTAATCCAGATTTAGAAAAACTACTTTTTAAAATTTCTCAAAAAATTAACCCATATGGACGAAAAATAAAAACCTTTGGTAAATATCAGTGGATAGAAGATGATGGATATGTATGGTATCAAATAGAAATTATAGAGAAAAAACTTGCTTTTCAAATACTTCAAATAAAAGATTTGAAAGAACTAGCTCATCGGATACAAATTTCTAAACGATTACTAGATATAAAGGTAGAAAAAAATATTCCGCTCATAAGTTCAGCTAAAATATGGTTTTATTTATTGCAGTATGCGATGTTATTACTTCAGCTATTTCTCATTTACTCTGTGTATAATCGTTTTATCGAACAACATACTGAATTTTCTTCGTTATTAGCTTGTTGCTTGATTATGGTAGTAAGTTTAATTTTTTTACTTCCAGAATTGAGTGTTAATGAAAGCGATGATAAAAAATCTGAAATAGGCTTTGTATTTTGTCTTTTCTTTATTGTCGCAATTGATACTGTAACAGCCTATTATTCGCATAATTCACATAATATTGTTTTTATTGTTCCGCTTGTTGGAATAGTCTCGCTTTTTCTAATTGTTGGTGAAGTAATTTTAAAAGCTATCATTTTCGGGGAAAGTGAAATTGGTAAAGTATCTACAATTTATATCGAAGAATATCGAAGACTACAGGGACCTAACTTAAGTGAGAGACGCTTTAGAAATTATTTTAAAGTTATTCCATTTTTAAATAAGATTAAGAATTTATTTCATAAAGATAAGAGGGAGGGGAATGATGACCTATAAACACCGACTCTTTGACCTTAATCACCCCCTTTTAGAGTTGAAAGGAGAGACTCATGTGCCTTATATGCCAGAGAATTGAGCTCATCAAGAAGGGAGAAAATCCCTATTTTGTCAAAGAGTTGGAAACAGGCTATCTTGTGGTTGGAGACCACCAGTATTTTGCAGGCTATAGTCTCTTTCTAGCCAAGGAACATGTCACCGAATTGCACCATTTGAAAAAGGAGACAAGACTCCGTTTTCTAGAAGAAATGAGTGTGGTCCAAGAGGCGGTTGCTAAGGCCTTTGCTTCTGAGAAAATGAATATCGAACTTCTAGGAAATGGCGATGCCCATCTTCATTGGCATCTGTTTCCTAGACGAAGAGGTGATATGAATGGTCACGGTCTCAAGGGACGTGGGCCAGTTTGGTGGGTTCCCTTTGAAGAAATGACCTCAGAAACCTGCCAAGCAAAACCAGATGAGATTAAAAAACTAGTTAAATGTTTATCGTCAGAACTAGATAACCTATTAGAAATAGAGGAGTAGAAATGAAAAAAAGATACCTTGTCTTGACAGCCTTGCTAGCCTTGAGTCTAGCAGCTTGTTCACAAGAAAAAGCAAAAACTGAAGATGGCGCAGCTAAGACAGAACAAACCGCCAAGGCTGATGGAACAGTCGGAAGCAAGTCTCAAGGGGCTGCCCAGAAAAAAGCAGAAGTGGTCAACAAAGGGGACTACTACAGTATACAAGGGAAATACGATGAAATCATCGTAGCCAATAAGCACTATCCTTTGTCAAAAGACTACAATCCAGGGGAAAACCCAACAGCCAAGGCAGAGTTGCTCAAACTCATCAAAGCTATGCAAGAGGCAGGATTCCCAATCAGTGACCATTATAGTGGTTTTAGAAGTTATGAAACTCAGACCAAACTCTATCAAGATTATGTCAATCAAGATGGGAAGGCTGCAGCTGACCGATACTCTGCCCGTCCTGGCTATAGCGAACACCAAACAGGTTTGGCCTTTGATGTGATTAGCACAAATGGAGAATTGGTGACAGAAGAAAAAGCAGCCCAATGGCTCTTGGATCATGCTGCTGATTATGGCTTTGTTGTCCGTTATCTAAAAGGTAAGGAAAAGGAAACAGGCTATATGGCTGAGGAATGGCACCTTCGTTATGTCGGAAAAGAAGCCAAAGAAATTGCTGAGAGTGGTCTCAGTTTGGAAGAATACTATGGATTTGAAGGCGGAGATTACGTCGATTAATACTCTTCGAAAATCTCTTCAAACCACGTCAGCGTCGCCTTACCGCAGGTATGGTTACTGACTTCGTCAGTTCTATCCACAACCTCAAAACAGTGTTTTGAGCTGACTTCGTCAGTTTTATCTGCAACCTCAAAGCTGTACTTTGAGCAGCCTGCGGCTAGCTTCCTAGTTTGCTCTTTGATTTTCATTGAGTATAAAAATAAACTTTTCTCTTGCAATTCCAGATAAATAGTGTATAATAGATGAGTATGTGTAAAGCATACTTGTGGGAGGTAAAAATCTCTAATTACCGCCAAAACCACAAAGGAGGATTTAAAAATGGCTAAAAAAGTCGAAAAACTTGTAAAATTGCAAATCCCTGCTGGTAAAGCTACACCAGCTCCACCGGTTGGACCTGCTCTTGGTCAAGCTGGTATCAACATCATGGGATTCACAAAAGAGTTCAACGCTCGTACAGCTGACCAAGCTGGTATGATCATTCCAGTTGTTATCTCAGTTTACGAAGATAAATCATTTACTTTCATCACTAAAACACCACCAGCTGCTGTTCTTTTGAAAAAAGCTGCAGGTGTTGAAAAAGGATCAGGTACACCTAACAAAACTAAAGTTGCTACAGTTACTCGTGCACAAGTACAAGAAATTGCAGAAACTAAGATGCCAGATTTGAACGCAGCAAACATTGAGTCTGCAATGCGTATGATCGAAGGTACTGCTCGTTCTATGGGATTCACTGTTGTTGACTAATCAATAACACAGTAGAAAATCTCACAGCAGTCTATTAGTTACTTTTCATACTAGGCAAGTGACTGAAGCTTGTACTTGGGTACAGCAAGGGAGTTTAGGGCCGTAGGAAAAGGAAAATAATAGACTGAAAACCCGCAAGACTTCATCATTTCGAGAAGTGACGTGGGAGATGAAAATCGATTGAACCACTTACAAGGAGAATAGAAAATGGCTAAAAAAAGCAAACAACTTCGTGCTGCTCTTGAGAAAATCGACAGCACAAAAGCATACAGCGTAGAAGAAGCTGTAGCACTTGCAAAAGAAACTAACTTTGCAAAATTTGACGCAACTGTAGAAGTTGCTTACAACTTGAACATCGACGTTAAAAAAGCTGACCAACAAATCCGTGGAGCAATGGTATTGCCAAACGGTACTGGTAAAACAGCACGCGTTCTTGTATTTGCACGTGGTGCAAAAGCTGAAGAAGCAAAAGCTGCTGGTGCAGACTTTGTAGGTGAAGATGACCTTGTTGCGAAAATCAACGATGGTTGGTTGGACTTCGACGTAGTTATCGCTACACCTGATATGATGGCTCTTGTTGGACGTCTTGGACGTGTCCTTGGACCACGTAACTTGATGCCAAACCCTAAAACTGGTACTGTAACTATGGATGTTGCTAAAGCAGTTGAAGAGTCTAAAGGTGGTAAAATCACTTACCGTGCAGACCGTGCAGGTAACGTTCAAGCTATCATCGGTAAAGTATCATTTGAAGCTGAAAAATTGGTTGAAAACTTCAAAGCTTTCAACGAAACAATCCAAAAAGCAAAACCAGCTACAGCTAAAGGAACTTACGTAACAAACTTGACTATCACAACTACTCAAGGTGTTGGTATCAAAGTTGACGTAAACTCACTTTAATCAGTAGTTTATATCAGAGAACGAGTACGAAAGTACTCGTTTTTTTGGGTACGACGAGCATGTCGTTCATCTGAGATACAAGTCCTCTGTGGGTACCATCTACTAGTGAACCTATATGAGTAAACTAGGTGAGCAATTGATACTCTTCAAAAATCTCTTCAAACCACGTCAGCGTCGGCTTGCTGTATATATGTTACTGACTTCGTCAGTTCTATCTACAAACTCAAAGCGCTGCTTTGAGCAACCTGCGCCTGGCTTTCTAGTTTGCTCTTTGATTTTTATTGAGTATGAATTCGAACTAGAGAGGTAATAATAAATTTATGCTATAGTCATGGTGGCTTGTATGCCTTTGATTCTAGTTCATCAAATAATAGATTAGAATTGTCAGATAATATCATTTTATGTTATAATGAAGAA
>CAUTTK010000028.1:0-17136 GCA_963541475.1 uncultured Streptococcus sp.
ATTCTGTCATTTCTCCTTAAAATTTTTTAAATACAGTCTATTATAACATAAATGGACGACTTTTTTCAAGTAATGACTGCGCTTTTCAATCATGCTGGAAGTACGGTTTCTTCTTAGTTTTCTTTAGGATTCGAATATAATCTTATAAAAGATGCTTAATGATGGCTGATTACAGTAAAAAACGAATCGCCCACACATCCCTCATTAGGCGATTCGTTTTGTCTTATTTAACCACAAGAACCTTGTAATATTCATACTTATTTGGCTGTGTAATCTTAATTTTTTGACCATAGAAACCATCGATTTCTTTGTCAAAATAATCTGAAAATCTTGATGGCAAGCGTTTCATCTTAAGAACCTCACCAGATTGGTCTGCATATACAAGTAAGTGATGGAGGGTTGTAGCCATACCATCATCAATCAGTACAAAGTAACCTGTTTTGAGCTTACCTTGTCCATTATCTAAATAGTATAGTTTATTGTTATTGATTGTGAAGTTATCAAATCGAAGTCGTACACCTGGGTCTTCTAGATAAAGATCATTGCCAACTTTTTTGATTTCTGATCTAGTCGTCATCTCTGGAAGTGGTAATACTCTACGACCATCTGCTCCAAAGTAATATCGACCTGGTAGATTTTGGAAATTACGAATAACTGCCGTAGGATCAATTTCTTGTCCTTCTTCTTTATTATCTACTAAAGCTAAGGTTGTATTTGCAACCTCATCCCCATATTTGTCGGAAAACTTCTTGAACTCAGGTTTGATATACCAAGTATTTTTAGCCACGATAACATCAGTATAGTTATATCCGTCAAATTTTGATATAATCAGATACTCATATCCATCACCTAAACGGACAATATCACCATCTTTATAAGGGCTATTTTTTAAAGTCAACATATGGCCATCCTTGCTGAGAATATAGCCTGTCCCATCACTAGAATTTACAACTCTATCAGAGGCCATTGCACCTGATTGTTCGAAATAATACCAATTATTATCTATGCACTCCCAACCTGTCTGCATAGAACCACTAAAACGAAGATAGTACCATGTAGACCCTTCTTTGTACCAACCAGTACGCATAGCACCACTATCTGCTAGTGAGTACCATGTGCTTCCTTCCTTGTACCAGCCAGTGCGCATAGCGCCACTATCTGCTAGGGAATACCATGTATCACCGTCTTTGAGCCAGCCTGTCTGCATATTACCAGAATCGTCAAAATAGTACCAAGAACCAGCATTTTGTACCCATTTATTTTTAGCAAGACTGCCATCTTGTGAAAGATTCCAGTCAGAACCATTTTTAACCCAAGTATCTGCAGCCTGTGCTTGGTTGATAGACAAAAGTAGACCAGCACCTGCAAGCAAACCAAGTGTAAGTAGTTTAGATTTTTTCATAGCCATTTCCTCCTGTTCTATAGTGGAATGAACATGACTTCCTAGTAAACGAAACTGTTCGCTTTTTCGTTTTACTATGTCAGACGTCTTATTTCACAACAGAAACATTTCCTGTCTTACTATCGATTTTAACAGTTTGACCGTAGAAACCGTCAATTTCTTTATTAAGATAATCTGAAATTCCTGTTGGCAATCGTTTCATTTTAAGAATTTCACCAGATTGGTCTGCATAAACAAGAATATGATAGTGATGATAGTTTGGTCTATCATCAATCAATGCAAAATAACCTGTTTTGAGTTTGTCATTAGCACCATCTAAGTAATATAGTTTATTATTATTGATTGTGAAGCTGGTAGCTCCAAGAAAAAGTCGTGCACCTGGATTTTCTAGATAGACATCATTTCCAACTTTTTTAATCTCTGAATAGGTAGTCATTTCTGGTAAATTTGTTACTCGACGACCATCTGCCCCAAAGTAATACCTGTTTGGTAAGTTTTGGAAATTCTTTATAACAGCTTTAGGATCAATTTCCTGTCCTTGATCTTTATTATCTGTTAAAGCCAACATCGTATTTGACACGTGATCCCCATATTTATTAGAAAACTTTTTAAACTCTGGTTTGATGTACCAGGCATTCTTTTCAACAATGACTCCATCTTTTCTATGAATAAGATGATAATCATATCCATCAGACAAAGTAACAATATTTGTGATAATTGTATCATCCGCTTGAGATTGTTCAACCTGACTTGGGAGTTTGGTTAACAGATATCCATCCTTACCAATTACATAACTTTCCCCATCACTGGCTGGAACAGCTCTATCTGCGACCATAGCACCTGATTTTTCAAAGTAAGACCATTTACCATTTGCAGTAGCCCATCCTGTTGCCATAGCACCACTGCCTTTAAGATAGTACCATGTAGACCCTTCTTTGTACCAGCCAGTACGCATGGCACCACTATCTGCTAGGGAGTACCATGTATTTCCTTCCTTGTACCAGCCAGTACGCATAGCGCCACTATCTGCTAGGGAATACCAAGTGTTACCGTCTTTGAGCCAGCCTGTCTGCATTTTCCCAGAACCGTCAAAGTGGTACCAATAACCAGCATTTTGTACCCATTTATTTTTAGCAAGACTGCCATCTTGAGAAAGATTCCAGTCAGCACCATTTTTTACCCAAGTATCTGCAGCCTGTGCTTGGTTGATAGATAAAAGTAGACCAGCACCTACAAGCAAACCAAGTGTGAGTAATTTAGATTTTTTCATAGCCATTTCCTCCACGAATTGAAACTGAGAGATAGAGTTAGTTTAACCATCTTTTTTATAACACTCTTAAAGAGATGAAATAAAGTCCTTATTCCCAATATCTTCTACTGACTGAATATGGCATAGCAGATGAGTTAGCATATGACGCCATTTGTTTTTCATCAGGTTCATTCACAATTCGGCCATTTCCGACATAAATACCTACATGATCGTTTGTTTTATTATAACTATAAAACATTAAATCACCAATTTCTTCACTACCATGAGATACATAACTTCCACCTACAGCTTGCTCGTAAGAAGTTCTCCTAATATAAATATCAAAGCAGGCATGAATTGCTTGAGTGAATCCAGAACAATCAGCACCGATACTCTTATTTAATGTAGCTGCTCCATATTGATAAGGTAATGAACCTATAAAGGTTTCTGCATATTCAGCAATTGCCTGACCCTTATTTTCTACGCAAACACCGTTAGATCTGAAGAAATAAGGTTTCCCATTAACTCTATTATAATCAGTTAGCATGGAACCGTCATTTGAAAGATAGTACCAATTACCATCTGGGTTAATCCACTCATTTGATTTCATCCAACCTTGATCATCAAAATAATACCATTTCTCATCTAACAATTCCCAATGTTTAGCATACCCACCTGAAGTATATTTGAACCACCAGCGACCATCTGTTTTCATCCAGGTTCCTTTATCATCTCTATTTTGATTAAATGCTATTTTTTCTTGATTACTTTCTACTTGAGTTAATTCTCTAGGAGAAAATCCTACCAACTTAACTTGTTCTGCGTCTTCAACCTTAATTTTACCTTCTTTAACAAGTTGATCAATTGCTTCTTTCTCGCTTGTATACTGTGAAGTTGCTTGTGATGTAGTCACTTTAGTGGTAGACGTTGTAGTTTCTGCACT
Organism: uncultured Streptococcus sp.; assembly: GCA_963541475.1. Classification (GTDB taxonomy): domain Bacteria; phylum Bacillota; class Bacilli; order Lactobacillales; family Streptococcaceae; genus Streptococcus. The sequence continues at coordinate 3,595 of CAUTTK010000028.1, forward strand.
AACTACATAAGTAGTTGATAACAAAGCTCCTGAAGTAAGTAATAAAGCTGCATAAGTAATATATTTTTTCATGACAAAAATCCTTTCTTCAAAATTCCTTAACGCTCTAGTGACCTTATTTTGATAATTTACGGAGACATGATTTTAACCTCCTTTTGAGTTTATATCAATCTTTTTTATAGTCAATATATTATTTTATCTGTTTATAACTCTATTCTACTCCCCTATAAAATGAATGTCAACAAATAACATAAAAATATTGTGAAAAAAATATTTTATCACACTAGAGGTACTTGCTCGCTTCTTTGATACTAAATTAAGTCATTTCTCCAACATTATTTTATATAACTACTAAAACTCCTCATGCCCCACCAAGTGATGCTGAAAGGCATAGACTGCAGCCTGGGTACGATCGCTGACCTCAAGTTTGGCAAGAATGTTGGACACGTGCGTCTTGACCGTCTTGAGAGAGATAAAAAGTTCATCTGCGATACGCTGATTTTCGTAGCCCTTGGCGATGAGTTGGAGAACATCTCGCTCACGCGCAGTCAAGTCCTCATGTAGTTCTATGTGATTGCGGTGGTATTCGACCTTCTTGCTGACCTCTTGCTCAATGGCCAACTCGCCAGCAGCCACCTTACGGACGGCATGGAGTAGTTCGTCTGCACTAGAAGTCTTGAGCATATAGCCTCTAGCACCAGCATTCAAGACGGGCATGATTTTTTCATTGTCCAAATAAGAGCTCACAATCAAAATCTTGGCTTCAGGCCATTCTTTGAGGATAGCCAAGGTTGCATCAATCCCATTCATCTCAGGCATGACAATATCCATGACAATAACATCTGGACGCAGTTCCAAGGCCAAGTCAATACCTTGAGATCCATTTGCCGCCTCGCCCACAACTTCTACATCGTCTTGGAGGTCAAAGTAGCTTTTCAAGCCCAAGCGGACCATTTCATGGTCATCTACTAGTAAAATTTTCATCTTTACTCCTTTATCATTCCTTATCGAGGAGGGGAATACGGATATCAACTGCCAGTCCTTGCTTGGGAGCTGTCAAGAGTTGAACTGTTCCAGCCATATCTTCAACCCGCTCCTTAATATTGCGGAGTCCATAACTCAAGTCGTCTAAGCTCCCCAATTGGAAACCAATCCCATTATCTACCACCTTCAGTTGCAATTCAAAATCTGTCTGATAGAGATAGACATCTAGGCAAGAGGCCTGGGCATGGCGGAGAGTATTGCTGATTAACTCTTGCAGGATACGGAAGATATGCTCCTCGATTTTCTTAGGTAATTTCATCACATTTTGCTTAAGACTAACCTTGAGATCACTCTTGTCCTCAAGCTCTTTTAGGAGAATTTGAATCCCTTCTATCAAGCTCTTTTGTTCCAATTCAACTGGTCGCAAATGCAGGAGCAAGACCCGCAAATCCTTCTGGGCAGTTTCTAAAATAGCTGTGACACTCTGCAACTGGGTCTGCATCTTTTCTCTATCCAGTTTCAAAGCCTGCTGACTGATACCTGACAAAATCATGTGGGCCGCAAACAACTCCTGACTGACGGTATCGTGCAAATCCCGAGCAATCCGCTTTCGTTCTTTCTCGATGATTTCCTCTTCCTGAGTAAGACTGCGATTTTCAGCTTTTTGAAGAGCCTCTGTCAAGAGGTTAAGTTTCCCTGACAAGGACTTGAAACTGGAATCCAAATCTGGATCTGCAAGCTGAACCACTTCTTGCCCTGCCAATAAACGCTTGAGATTAGTCTGCATTTTTCTTAGAGAAAGCTCTTCAACACCTCTCCAAAACAGGGCCAAGAGACAGGTCATGGACATGCTGAATACCAACAACAAAAAGACAAATTTTTCTGTTTTTTCTACATCATGCAAGAAAATAGACCAGTCAAAGTCAAGGATTTCCAGCAAGCTGTGGGAGAAAAATAAGACAAACAGGATGGAGGTGAGAGCAATCATTACATAGGCTTGTTTTTTCATCCCCTAATCACCTCAACATCCCCAATCATAGTGGTCAAGAAAATCTTGACACTCTTATTACTCTTGAGATAGTCTTTCGTTTCCTGATGATAGTGTTCATTGCGAAGGGCTCGCTTGGGCTGGTTGAAAAAAGTCAAATCACCATAGAGACAATTAACGCTGAGACTGACTTCCACATCTACAGGTACAATGATTTTGGTCGTTCCTACCATCTTTCTGAGAATAATGACATTGTCATGATTGGTTAGAATAACCCTCTCCAAATGAATGGTATCCTTGCCCATAAGACGAAAGAGATTGATATCATCAAACTGGCAAGTCTGGTAGCTTGAAAAATGATGGAGATTGCCAAACCAACGATTTTTCTCCTTCTTAACCGTTACCACCTCTTCAAAAACTAAATTGGTCTGCTCTTTTTCCTGGTTCATCATCGGATAAAGAAGAAAGAGGCTATAAATGACCCCAACAAAAATAGCTAGAATCACAAAGGGATTGAGCATGACGATGAAAAAGAAGAGAATGCTTGCCACTACTAAAAGAAGATTATTTCCCTCTTTACCAGTGTAATAGCGAATCAAAAGCAGAAAGAGGAATAAAATCAGCAGAAAACGCGAAAAATGCTCTGATACCATCAAAATCAGAGCTCCTGTCAGAAGACAGGCTTCGATAAATAAAAAGATTTTAAATTTTCTCATAGGTTCATCCTCTCCCTTCTATTTTATCACAATTCAAAAAAGTCACCTCGGTCTGAAGATGGAAAAAAGGCGATGGTTACGCCTTTTTCATCTGATCCTTTGCTTCTTTTAATTTTCCATAAAGAAGATAGTCTACTTTTTGTAGATCTGCTATGGTGGCACAATTAAGGGCACACATGATGAGTCGTAAATCATCTTTCCAGCCTTGGACAATGCCAATCACTTCTTCAACTGAATAGGTTTCAACCAATTCCAGAACTGTTCGAGACAGGCCTACAGCCTTGGCACCAAAGACCAAGCACTTAATCATATCCAGCGGATTCCGAACGCCACCACTGACCAAGAGTTCAACCTTGTCTTTCCAGTCTTGGGCATTGAGAAGGGCTTGCATGGTGGACTGGCCCCATTGATTGAGGTAATCACGTTGACCACTGCGGCGGTTTTCAATATAGGCAAAACTGGTGCCACCACGACCTGACAGGTCAAAGGTTCGAACACCCAGTTCATAGGCTCTTTCGATGGTCTTGGCATCCATTCCAAAGCCAACTTCCTTGAGAATAATAGGAACGGGGATTTGCTTGCTGTAGTCTGCCAGATGCGATTGCCAGCTTCTGAACCTTCTTTCTCCCTCGGGCATGAGCAACTCCTGCATAACATTGACATGCACCTGCAGGAGAAGGGGATCCATCTCTTCTACAGTCCGAAGTCCCAACTCAACAGGCTTGTCTAATCCAATATTGGTTCCAAGGAGAAGATTTGGATGATCAGACTTGACAGAAAATGAATCATCTGTAGGATCCTTGAGGGCTGCGCTATAAGAACCCGTTACAAATAAAATCCCACAGGCTTCCGCCACCTGAGCCAGCTTTTGATTGATTTCTCTTCCCTTATCGCTTCCACCTGTCATGGCATTGATATAGAAAGGAAAATCCCACTTTCGACCAGCAAACTCTGTCGACAGATCGATTTCATCCAGGTCGTAAAGAGGCAAGGAAGAATGAATCAACTCCACCTCATCAAAGCTATTATAGGAACTTTTCTGCTCAAGGGCATAGCGGATGTGCTCATCCTTACGATTTGTCGTCATGTCCTATCCTTTCTTGGTATAAGAGCTCAATCCCCAGATCGGCCCAACGGTTTTTTAAGGTTTCAGTTGATTGCACATCAAAACTCAAGGCAATACCACAGTCACCACCACCAGCGCCACTACTCTTGGCAACAGCCTGCAAATTTTGACTGGCTTCTTTTAGTTGTCTAAGCGAAGGCGTGTAAATATCTACGCTCAAGCCTTCTAAGAGCTTGCTGGCTACTTCTACTTGCTCGATCATTTTTTCTGCTTTCCCCTGTTCCAAGACTTCTACTAAAGCAGCCACCGTTTCTTTTGAGGAACTTAAAAAATTCTGATTGATATTTTGCTTGATTTGTTGAACCATGTGACTCGATACAGCCACTTCCTTGGTCCATCCCACTAGGAAATCACATTCTAAAGTTGGTCTCACTTGCGAAATTGAAAAGCCCCAATCACGCTCTAAAACTGTCGCCAAATTTTCTTCTTCCAACCAAGTAGCCACTTTCTGGCGATCAAATGACTGGTAAAGAACCAAATCCTCTGCCACGATACAGGCAAGGTCCCCCATAGAACCATTGTCTCCGCGCTTGAGCAAGACCGCGCTAGCCAGCTTGAACAAGAGCTCCTGATCCACTGAAAGATTATACAGAGCCAGTAAAGCCTTGACAACCAAGACAACGACGCTACCGCTAGAACCAAGACCAAACTTTTTCCCTTCTCGTTCCATTTTTCCACGAATTTCTAGAGAAAAAGGTTTTAAAGTCTGCCCACGATAAGCGAGAAAACCTTCCACTAAAGCAATCGTTTCTTGAATCAAGTTATAGTCAGGATTTGGCGTCAAGTCCGCTGCGAAATCAAACATATCCGAATAAATACGGTAACTATCAGAAAAAGCAATCTCGCCCTTCATATAGATGGGAATGGCCTTTATCAAGGCCAACTGCCCAGGCTCTAAAATAGCATATTCACCTGCCCAATAGAGTTTTCCGCAAGTTTTAACAGCAATCATCTTGGCTCAAATCCTTTGTTTTTGACACAATCAAGCGATAACGTTGACCGAAGATTTCTGATAAATGCTCCAAGTCTTTCTCTTGACAGAGGACTTTGACATTGGGACCAGCATCCATAGTAAAGTAGCAGCCTTCCCCTTTCTCACGAAGCTGGCGGACAAAGTCCATGGCTTCATAGCTTGCATCGGTCATATAAGAAAAGGCTGGTGATGCTGTTTTTGTCGTAGCGTGCATAGCCAGGGCATTTTTCTCCGTTAATTCCCCAACCTTGGCAAAGTCATTTTCCTTGAGATAAATCAGCATATCCTGATAGTCTTTCTCAGACTGACGTACCCAGTCATCAAAAGTCGTCGAAGTTTCCACACAGAGTTTCATCCCGTCACGGCTAGAAATTGGTTTTTTCTTATCCTCTAGCACCAACATAATCATAGCTAGTTTCAAGTCTGTCTCTACAGGGTAAATTTCCCCACTATCCTTATCCCAGGCACCTAGCGGTCCATAAAAACTCCGAGAGGACGACCCTGAGGCAAACTTAGCCTCCTGCGCCAACTGGCTTCTATCCAAGCCAAGTTGAAAATAAGCATTGCAAGCCTTGACCAAGGCGGACAAACCGCTAGAACTTGAGGACAAGCCCGCTGCCGTAGGCATATTATTTTGAGTGTCAATACGAACAAAGCCCTTACCATCTGGACGGTAACGGTCGATTATTTTGCTCATCTTGATATGCTCCGCCTCACTCTGGAACTGACCATTGATATAAAATTTATCAGACCTTGCATGGGCTGGTAAAGGTGACAAAGTCGTCTCTGTGTACATATTTTCCAAAGTCAGAGAGATGCTGCTAGTAGCAGGTATCATCTCTTTTTCTTTTTTCTTGCCCCAATATTTGATAATAGCAATATTTGCGTAGGAACGTACTGTTACAGGCTCTCGATCCATGTCTGAACAGCTCCTTTCTCTTCTAATCTTTCTGCCAGTTCTTGAGCTTGAGTCAAATTGGTTGCCAAGGCTATGATACAGCCTCCTAGCCCACCACCGCTCATCTTGGCACCCAGAGCCCCATGGCTCAGAGCCGTTTCAACCAAAGAATCTGCCTCAGGGCTACTAACACCAATTTCTTTTAAATGTAAATGCGCTTGACTGAGGATTTGGCCCAATCCTTCAGCATCTTTTCGTGAAATCGCTTCTTCTGCCTGCTGGGTCAATTCTCCCAAGGCATGCAAAAACGGCAGAGCATCCTTACCCTTGCTTTGAACCACTTGGATGGCTTCACGAGTATGACCATAAACGCCCGTATCTGCAATGAGCAAAAAGGCAGATAGATCCATCTCAAGCTCTGTAAATCCTACGTTCTTGATAAAGCGAATAGGTTGGTCACTGAGACAGGTCTTAGCATCCAAACCACTTGGATTCATATGGGCAATCATCTCAGCCCGATTGACCAAGATTTCTAGTACATCATGAGGCAGGTCAGCCTGATAGTAGTCAAAAACCGCACGAATGGCCGCTATGCTGATAGCAGCTGACGAACCCATTCCCCGTTTTTCAGGGATAGCTGAGTCAATCTCACAGCGAATGCAGGCTTCTTTGATATTCAAATACTCCAGTGAGGCATACACCGCCATGGACAAGGTATCTTCCTCATAGAGGCGCCAAGGACTCGCTGCAGGAACTACCTTACAAGTCACCTCCACCTCTAAGAGAGGCAGGGAAATGGCAGGATAACCGTAAACGACCGCATGCTCCCCTATTAAAATTATCTTACTATGTGCCTGACCGACACCAATTTTTTTTGTCATTTTTTCCTTTTGCTAGACGAAAAAGCCGTCTCATTTTTTCATACAAGTATTTATTCTCTCCTATCTATTTTATTATATTTTCACAAAAAAAGCGATTGTTTCCTTCACAATCGCCTCTTTCATTATTGAACCCATTCGCCATTATAATTGACAGAATAGCCATCTACGGTCGTATTCACTGCCAAAGCACCTGAGCTGTAAGCATAGTACCATTTGCCATTGACCTGAAACCAACCTGTCGTCATAGAACGACGAAAGAAACTCCATACCGTTAGGTAAAGAGGAAAGTCGTGAGGGAGCATGCACCATTGACAACCTGTTTTAGTGACGTACAAAGTCGCATTAACAAGTACTCGTTTCGACCATTTATAGGTGCAGTGTTTGGAGAAATAGGGTTCAATCTTAGCCCATTCTTGATCGTTTAAATCAGTATCATATGCTTTGCGGGTCATAACTCTAGTTTAACATTTTTTTGTGAATACAGGTTCTAAATAATCGACCACGAAAATTTCTTAAGTGGAAAACGCCTTATCTTATGAAGTATGCTACGGGAAAGCTATAGTTTATTGAAGCTAGAATAGTACGCTATAGTTGCTAAAACATTTCTAGAAATTAAGTTAACTTTCCTAATCGATTTGTTCATTTCTTATTTCATTCTATTGTATACACTTAATTTGACAATTCAAGATGTAAAAATATATACTAATATTTGACAAGTCATCCTAAAAGGGTTATTATATTGATGTGTTATAGATTGATTGAATCTAACTAAAGGATCCTATTCAATCAATGTATATCACTTAAGGTTCATACAGCTACTCTTACCGGACAAAAACTGTAAATAATATTATGGGGGGTCAAACATGAGCACTCTAATCGAACTCGAAATGCTACCAAGTGAAAATACAAACGAACAAGATATGCTAGAGCTTTGTGACATCACATGTGGTGTCAGTTGTAGCGTCACTGGATAACTAATATATAACAGGCCTCTTTCCGCAAAACAGTCGAAAGAGGCTTATTTTATACTCTTCGAAAATCTCTTCAAACCACGTCAGCGTCGCCTTACCGTACTCAAGTACAGCTTGCGGCTAGCTTCCTAGTTTGCTCTTTGATTTTCATTGAGTATTATTTGTAAGGAGAAATGTATGGATTTTATAAAAAACAGTCTTTTGTCTAATAATATAGTATATACTGAAGATGAAGATTGGTGTTATATTGCAAAACAGAATCTTACGGTAGACCAAGGGTGGAAAATTCATATTAGCACCCAATTAAAAGATTATAAGAAAATATTCCGTATACTATTACCTTTTCTAATTAAACATCAATACTGCTTTAAAGTTTGTAAGAATATTCATAGACTAAAAAAGATTAACTCTCCCCGAGAAATATCACCAACTGCAAACAAATTTATTACAATCTACAATAATAGTTCAGGAGAGGCAAGAAGTGCTATTCTTGACTTAGTATCACTTCTTACAGAATTCAAAGCCCCTAGAATACTGACAGATTTTCAATGTGGACGCCACTCTCCTGTACATTATCGCTTTGGAGCATTCAAAAAAATTAGAAGATATGATAAACAAAACAAAAAATTACTTTATCTTATCAAAGATAATACTGGCAATTTCGTAGAAGATAAAAGGCTTAATTATCCAATTCTACCTACATATGTTAAACCTCTATTTACAAATCAAGAGCTAGAAGATTATTTTTTAGTTGATGTTAAAACTCAAAGTCAATCAAACACCCCTATTACAAACTATAATATGGAGTGTATACTAAAAAAATCCAACAGAGGAAATGTATATAGAGCCTCTCTAAGCTCAACTCACCAAAAAGTCATTATTAAGCAGTGTCGCCCATTCTTATCGTATGATTTTGAGGGGAAGTATTATGCTAACGATGAATTACGTAATGAAGCATTATTATTACAATCATTTGAATCCAAGACATATACTGGATACTTTATAGAAGATTTTTATATCTCAGATGATTACTTCGTAGTTCAAGATTTTATAGATGGAGTAGACTTACTTAATTTTTTGAAACAGTCAAACATCGATACAAACAAAAGAATAGGTATTATGAATAAAATAGTTGATATTCTAAATGATATTCATTCTGAGGGATATAAAATCGGGGACTTATCACCTTCAAATTTTCTATACTCTTCTAAAACTGATGATGTTTTTTTGATTGACTTAGAAAACTTAGAACCTATCATGACTACTGTACGTAATGTACACACACCTTTTTTTGTCAATCCTGATGTAGACTTAAAACAAAGTACTATTGGACAAGTGTATTTTGCTCTATGTATGCTAGGATATTCTATATTTACGAGTGGAACATTAAAATTTCTTAAAGGCGACTCTAAATATCATATAACTGTACTGAACAAAATAGAACAATTACTAGAACTATCACATACTCAAGGTCAGCTCACAGATGAGCAACTATTTTGGTTACAATATCTACTAAATTTAAGTCAAACAAATAATTTAGTCAAAATTAAAAAAATAGAGGAACATAAATATGATTACAAAACAGAATGTAATAGTGTTCTACGATTTTTACTAGATAAAACTGTAAATTCTGAAGGAAGGATCACTTCTTCAACAGAATTTGGAAATTTCGTAAGTAATTTATCATTCCAACACGGAATAGCTGGACTACTGTTTCCTCTAAATAAATTGTACCACCCAGAACTGGATTCTAAAATACTCTCTATCATCAAGAGGGCAGTGACAATTAGAACGACACACACATATGAATATCAATACTCACTGCTATTTGGTGATGCAGGCTATCTATGGTTACTCTTACATTTATTTTCTATCAGTAAAAATCAATACTATCTAAAATTAGCAAACGACACCGCTAAGAAATTAATAGAGAATTATGATACTCTAGAGGAAATAGACTTTGCATTGGGAAAATCTGGTGTCCTATTATCATTAATAAAATACTATCAATTTACCAATGACAATACTCTTAAAACTTTCATCCACAATAGTATAGGGGAAATTTATCATTATTTCCTACAAAGAGATACAGCCAAAGAAACCATTTTAGACTATAGCTTTGCTCATGGATATTGTGGAATTGCATATGCTTTATTTGCCTATTCTAAAGTCTTAGAACCTTCTATGTTCTATAATGATCTTCATATATTCCATACTGAATTAAAAAAATTATTAGAAAAAGTTACTTCTAATACTGAAAATTTAGGAAATTTACAACTTTCTTGGTGCGAAGGAATTTCCGGAATAATCTTATATCTTTGTATGTACGATTGTGACGGAAACAAAGATATTATTAGTAAATATCAAGAATTTGTTTTTAACCATCATCTAAAAATGATGACAGGATATTGCCACGGAATAACTAGCTTACTACAAACCACTGTCTACAATCAAAACAAATTACTGATGAAAAAAATCCAACAGGTAATTTTAGCATGTTCTGAACGAGATGATCACGGTTTACTGATGTTTCAAAGAGATAGTGGTAAAGCAGATTTGTTTGACTTTGGAATAGGAAGCATGGGGGTATATTGGTGTCTATTAAATAATAAATTCCCATTCGATGTGCAGACATAAGGGGAAAAGTATGAAATTATTTTGGACAAACAACATATATAGACAGTTGCTGCTAAACAGCTGTTTTTCATCATTCGGCGACAGTATTTTCTACCTCGCCATTATCAATTATGTGGCTCAGTACAATTTCGCTCCGCTAGCGATTTTACTGATTTCCATTTCAGAGATGGTTCCCCTACTATCTCAACTCTTTCTCGGGATTCTAGGAGATTTTCAAGAAAATAGAGTCAAACACGCACTCTGGATTTCCAAAATCAAAATCCTGCTCTACGCTATTTTGACAGTATTTCTCGTCTTGTCGCCCTTTTCATTAGTTTCAGTCATTATGATTGTCATCATCAACCTCATCTCTGACACCTTGAGCTACCTGTCTGCCTACATGATGAACGCCCTCTACATCAGTGTAATTAAGGACGACCTGCATGATGCCATGGGGTTCAGGCAGTCACTGATGAGGGCTGTCCGCATTGTTGCCAATCTGGCTGGCGCGTTCCTTATCAATGTTATGAGTATTCAAACTATTTCCCTTATCAACACTCTGACTTTTGTCATTGCCTTTTTGGGCCTGTATGTTATTCGACATACCTTGTATGAGGTTGAAAAAAGGATTGAAATGTCACATACAGCACTGACTTTTAAGAAATATTTTCAACATCTTAGACAGTCGCTGGCTGTGCTCCTGAGATTAAAAGAGACCGTCATACTACTGTTTCTGACGACCAGTATGATTGCCATCTTGGATGTGTCTCCTCGGCTGATTGCCCTCCGCTTCATCCAACAGACACTAGCACAACTGAGCATTGGGCAACTCCTCGCCCTGCTCTCCATCATCATTTCTTGTGGAGCTATCCTTGGCAATATGACCAGCAGTAATCTATTTAAAAATATCCGTTTCACGCACCTCTTGGTTTTCTGTGAGATTTCCCTATTGGCTCTAATAACTAGTATCTTTTGTCAAGCCTATATCGTGATTTTCATGACCAGTTTCATCAGTTCTACGATTATCGGCATTCTCAGCCCTCGCCTACAAGCAGCTGTCTTTGCCTATATCCCCAGTGACAAGATGGGGACGGTGGGCTCTGCTCTGAGCACAGTGGACATTCTCGCCCCGTCTCTGCTCTCCCTATTAGCCCTATCCATAGCATCGGGCGTTTCGGTGCAGTTGGCATTGATATTTTTGTATCTTATTTTGATTACTCTTATCTTTTGTCAATGGTTAGTCAAGTTCAACACTCATAACTAACGAAAAAGCATGTGTAGATTTCACATGCTTTTAATCTCCCCAATCGTCAGGTCAAGTACAATAAGTCACTCCTTTGATTAAGCGAGTGTTCTAATATAATTATAAGCGCCCTGTCATTACCGAACCCATTCGCCATTATAGTTGACAGAATAGCCATCTACAGTCGTATTCACTGCCAGAGCACCTGAGCTATAAGCGTAGTACCATTTGCCATTGACCTGGAACCAACCAGTGACCATAGCTCCTGATAAACGGAGATAGTACCACTTGTTACCAAGGTATTGCCAGCCCGTTTTCATATCACCATTTTCAGCATCTAAATAGTACCAAGTTGAGCCTTCTTGATACCAGCCAGTTACCATTGCACCTGATGAACGGAGGTAGTACCACTTATTGCCAAGTTGTTTCCAACTAGTTTGCATTGTAGCAGTTGTTGGATCTAGATAGTACCAAGTTGAACCATCATTTATCCAACCTGCACGTCTTTCACCACCAATATAGTTTTCTCCATTAATTTCCGTTTTAGCTAGATAATACCAATTAGACTGGTCATAAAGCCAACCTGTCTCTAAAGAATAATTTTGATTAAAGTAATAGTTCGTGTAAAAACTCTTCTCTTCTTTATCTTCCGGATTTGTACGTTTTTCCCCATACTTTCTTCCAACACTGTCTTTAGTTTTAACCTCTAATGCTTTCCAACCAACAAACTCTTGTAGCACTCCATTTTTATCGAAATAGTACCACTCTGACTTTGGAAAACCTTCTAATCTGATACCATTTGGGTAAGGACCAATTGTACTACCTTTAGATGGAAACGGAATATATTGCCAGCCGACCACCATCTCTCCAGATAAAGGATCAAAATAATAGTACTTACCATCAATCACTCGCCAAGTCGTTTCTTTGAGGTCCCCCTTCTTGTAGTAGGTTCTACCATTTTCTTGGACAAATTGCCAACCTTCTGAATCAGCATCATCCGCCAATACTGCACTTGTCGCTAGCAAACCAAAGAAAAAGACTGCTAATGCGATTTGCATCAATTTTTTTATTATTTTCATTAGACGTATCCTCCTGCAAGAATTATAGTAAAAATCAAATTGTATGTCAATATGACGGCCTTAAAATAATGTAATAATGAACTATCATTTAATTCACTAGTAAAAAAAGATAACATCTCCTCTCGGAGATGCTATCTTTTTGGGGGCGACTAGAACATAGTGTTCCAATCTCTTTTCGTTAAATTTATAGAATGTTTATCCTATGAATTATTTTATCAAGGTAATTTCTTACTCTTCTTCCTCGCGTTTTTTCGCGATAAGGAGTCCCCCTGTTGCTGCTGCAAGAAGTGCTAGAGCAAGTGAAGCGCTAGATTGTTCTGTACCAGTATTTGGCAACTCTTTCGCTCCTGCTTTCTTAGCTGGTGTTGCTGCATTTGAGCCTTGTTCAGCAGATGTAACTGCCTTACCAGCTGGTGCCACTCCATGTGAACCTTGTTCAGCAGATGTAACTGCTTTATCAGCTGAGATTACAGCTGTTGTACCATCTGGGAAGGTTACTGTTGTGGTACCATCTTTACCTACTTTAACATCTGTTGCTGTTGGGTTTGACTTCTTAACTGCTTCTGCTACCTTGGCTTTTTCTGCATCAGTCAAGTTGCTTGGATCTACAACTAGTGTTACTGATGGATCTTTAACACCATCTGCATCCTTAGACTTATCATCTGCTTTATTAGCTGGGATTACTGCTGTTGTGCCACCTTTACCTACGTTAACATCTGTTGCTGTTGGATTAGATTTCTTAACTGTATCACCTGATGGGATAACGGCTGTTGTACCATCTGGGAAGGTTACTGTGGTTGTTCCATCTTTGCCAACTTTAACATCTGTTACTGTTGGGTTTGATTTCTTAACTTCAGCTGCTACCTTAGCTTTTTCTGCTTCAGTCAAGTTACTTGGATCTACAACTGGTGTTACCGCTGGATCCTTAACTGCGTTATCTGATGATTTCTTAACTGCATTACCTGATGGAATTACGGCTGTTGTACCATCTGGGAAGGTTACCGTTGTTGTACCATCTTTGCCAACCTTAACATCTGTTACTGTTGGGTTTGATTTCTTAACTGCTT